>NZ_JBKFAL010000019.1:0-119263 GCF_053345625.1 Methylobacterium sp. D53M | reverse complement strand
TGTTGGTCAGGCCGCCCGCGACGGTGCCGCTGTTGGACAGCGTGCCGCTGTTGGCCACGCCGCCGGCGATCACGCCGCTGCTGAGCGCCGTGCCGGCATTGGTCGCACCTCCGGAGATGGTGCCGGTGTTAATCAGGAGGCCGGCATTGCTGACGCTGCTCTGGGTCCAGCCGGCATTGAGATAGGTGCCCGCACTCTGGACGGAGACCGGTGAGGTCAGGCTGCCGCTGGCGGACAGGAACAGGGTGCCGCCGGCGACAGTGGTCGGTCCGGCATAGGTGTTGGTGCCGGCGAGTTCGAGGGTGCCGAGCCCGACCTTGGTCAGGCCGCCGACGCCGGAGATGGCGTTGGCGAAGCGGCCGTAATAGGCCTGTCCGTTGTAGGTGGTGTTGACCGTCCAGTCGGAGGTGAACTGGCCCGGGCCGTCGATGGCCTTGCCGAGGTTGAGCAGGCCCCAGCCGAAGGTGGCGTTCGGGGCGTTGGCCGGACCGTCGCCGAGATGGGTGGCGGTGGTGAACATGGTCTGGGCGATCTGCGGCGCCGTCAGGAACGGGAACGCCTGACGCAGGACAGCGGCTGCACCCGCTACGTGCGGCGCGGCCATCGAGGTGCCTTGTTTAGATCCATAGTTTGAGCCGTTAAGCCCCGTTCCGACCTGGACGGTGGAGTAGATGTTTGTTCCCGGCGCTGCAATGCACCACGCCGCTGTGACACCGCACAGATTACTGAACCAGGCAATTCGGTTGCTGGAGTCAACTGCGACTACAGACATGATGTAGCCAGAAAGACTGGAGAAGTCGATCTTGCTCTGATCGACTGGTCCGACCGGAGCTACATCGACGCTTTCCATGTTGGCGGAGTTCAGTCCGCGGCGAGTGTAGAATTGGTAGATGCCGCTATTGGCATTTTCGGGCTTGATGAACGGGTATAGCGCGGCACCCGTCGGACTCGTCGTCACATCGGGTTGATCCAGACGTTCATTGCCAGCTGCAAACACCAAGAGCATGTCGCGGTCGACCGCCCGCTTTATCGCTCGATACTCATTAATATCGCCTAGCGTGTATTCTTGTGTCGTCAATCTCCGATAGGTTGGATTCGGAATGCCGTTACTATCGAATGGTTCGGAAACAACAGGTCCATAGCTGCCATTTAAAACCCTGGCTTTCTGCTGAGCTGCGTAATCGATTGCATTTGCAGTATTCGTCAGGTCGAAGAGCGCTAGGACCGTGCTGTCGAAAGCGACGCCCATCATACCCGTTCCGTTGCGGGCTGCTGCTATTGTTCCCGCTACATGGGTGCCGTGGCTTTTGGGGTCCGTGTCACCGAGCAGAAAAGGATCGTTTGGAGGAATGAAATTACGGGAATATGGAGAAATACGGCCGAGGCGGTTATTAAATTCGGGATGATTCGGGTCAATGCCGCTATCAACAACAGCAACCAGGACGCCGTTTCCGGTGAAGCCGCGCGCATAGGCTGTCGCGGCGTTGATTGCTGCCAACCCCCAATCAGCCCGGTATTCGGGCGTGTCGAACTGCGCCGCCGTCAACGGAACTCCGAAGGCATCGAAGGTCGAGGGCGAGCGCGCCGGCACGGTCTGCGCCGCCACAGGTCCCAGAGCCAGCGCGAGCGTCGCGAGCGAGCTGCCGACCAGCAATCCGAGCCGTACGGGGCCGCGCCGCCGGGTTCCGGCGCGCGCGCCCCGGCTCGGATCACAGGATCCGGTCACACGCTCTACATCGCTATACTGTTTGACCACCGGACTGACCCCCGTCATGCCTGCCGCAAGCTTTGCACGGGGGTTAGGAAATGCGGGTTTAACGGACTATCACATCGCGGCAACACTCGGTGCCGCGCGCGACGTCCTGAAACGGGGATCCCCCTTTCTGGAACGGATAGCCCCCCCCCCCCCGCAATCGCGAGCTTGGCCGAGCGCCGCGGTTCGATGCGGCCAGATCGGGCCAAAACGGCGCCGCGACCGGCCCGCTCCCGCCATGCGGCCACAGACACAGGCGGAAGGTTCGCGAGGCGGTAAAGCGGCGGGCCGACGCCCGCCGATACCCCTCCGGTCCCGGCCGCCCGGAGACGGTCGGCGCCGCGCGCGTCATCGTCCGACGATCCTACCAGCGATAGGTGAGCGTCCCGAACACGCTCCGGCGGAACCCCTCGAAGACGTAGCCGGTGTAGAAGCCCGACGTGAAGTACCGCTGGTCGAAGATGTTGTTGGCGTTCACCGACAGGATTGCGCCCTTCCAGGCCGGGTTCAGCTGGGCGAGGTCGTAGTTCAGCGAGGCGTCGACGAGGGCGTAGGCCGGGATGCGATCGACGTTGGTGGCGTCCGTCCGCTCGCCGACGTAGCGCACGCCCGCCCCCGCCCGGAAGCCGGCGAAGGGCGAGTTCAGCGGGAAGGTGTAGTCGGCGAAGAGGGACAGGGTGTTGTCCGGCGCGTTCGGCAGGCGATTGCCGACGAGCGCCGGGTTGGTCGCGTTCCGCGTGACCTTCGTGTCGAGGTGGGCGTAGCCGAAGATCAGGTTGAACCCGTCGAACAGGCTCGCCTTGCCCTCCAGTTCGAAGCCCCGCGACTCCGCGGCGCCGGTCACGATGAAGAAGCCGGGGTTGCGGGGATCGGCCAGGGGGATGTTGGTCTGCGTGATCTCGAAATACGACGCGGTGACGAGCGCGTTGGTGCCGACCGGCTGCCACTTGACGCCGCCCTCGATCTGGCTGGCCTCGCGGGGTGGCAGCGCCGACCCGTCCGCCCGCTGGCCCGCGATCTGCGGGTTGAACGACGTCGAGTAGGCGGCGTAGGGCACGATTCCGGCGGCGAACTCGTAGCCCAGGGCGGCCCGGTAGCTCAGGGCCGAGAAGTTCTGGTTGTCGACCGTCGTCCGGTTGAGGGTCGCGACCGGCAGGTTCGGGAAGTTGAAGGTGGTCCGGACCTGCTGGTCGACCCAGTCTTTGCGCAGGCTCCCCGTGAGGATGAAGCCGTTCCACTTCATCTGGTCTTGGACATAGGCGCCCGTCTGCTGCTGGAGCGCCCGGGTCGAGACGTTCGTGCGCTGCGGGAAGGCGATGCCGAGGTTGTAGACCGGATTGTACAGGTCGATCAGGCGGTTCGCGGCGATCGTCGGGTAGCCGTTCGGGAAGGTCCGCGCGTCGCGGCGGTAGTAGTTCTGGAAGCCGACGCCGAAGACGACGTCGTGCTGGATGTCCCAGGTGTCGAAGCGCCCCTGGATATAGTTGTCGGTCAGGAGCCCCTGGCTCGACTGGTCGCGCAGGTACGGGAAGACCGAGACGGCGAGGAAACCGGGCGGCGTGAAGGCCGGGCTGGCGCCGACCGCATCGAACTTCGAGGTGGTCTCGTAGGCCCGGAAGGCGGAGTGCAGCAGCCATCCCGGCGCGAAGCTGTGGTCGAGGATGTAGCCGATCTCCTTGTTCTCCAGGAGGCCGGTGTTGAAGTTCGGCTGCCCGACGAACGGGCTGCGCGGGAAGAAGCCGCGCGCGCTCGGCAGGATCGAGCCGACGATCGGCAGGCTCTGCTCCGAGCCGCCGCCGCGGTACTCGGCGTACTTGCCCAGCACCGTGAGCGACGTGTCGGCGTCCGGCCGCCAGGTCAGAGCCGGGGCGATGAAGGTCCGGTCATCCGGCGTGTACCTGACCTGGCTGTCGGCGTTGCGGACGAGGCCGGTCACCCGGTAGGCGAATTGCGGCGCCCCCGCGACCGGGCCGGACAGGTCGAAGCCGGCCTGGACGCGCCCGTAATTGCCGCCCTGGATGAACACCTCGTTGAACGGCACGAAGGTCGGGCGCTTCGAGACGAGGTTGATGATGCCGCCCGGCTGGCCCTGGCCGTAGAGGACCGAGATCGGCCCCTTCACGACGTCGATGCGCTCGTAGGCGTAGGGCTCGATGTTCTGGTCGAACGAGTTGAAGCCGTAGCGCAGGCCGTCCTCGTAGACGCTGTCGAAATTGTTGGCGTTGAACCCGCGCAGCGTGAAGGTCGGACCGCCCTGGCCGCCGGGATAGTCGACGGCCTGGACGTTGGGCGTGTAGGCGACCGCGAGGTTGACGTCCTGCACGCCCCGGACATTCAGCTCGTCGCGGGTGATGACGCTGACGGTGGCGGGCGTTTCCAGGATGGAATCGTTGCCCTTCGAGCCCGCCGTTGACCGGGTCGCGACGAAGCCCGTCGTCCCGAAGGTCGGCTGCTGGGCCTCGACCGAGAGCTCGTCGAGGGTGACCGACGCGGCGGCCGCCCCGACCAGCGTCGGCGCGTTCGAATCCCCCGGCGGCAGGGACGCCTGGGCGTAGCGCGGGTTCACGAGCGTGATCGTCGCGTGCTTCGCCGCGCGGTAGGTCAGCCCCGTCCCGTCGAGCAGCTGCGTCAGCGCCTCCAGGGGCAGGACGTCCCCCTCGACGCCCCGCGTCGCGAGGTTCTCGGTCAGCGCCGTCCGGTAGGCCAGCGACAGGCCCGTCCGCGCGATGAGGCTCGCCAGGGCCGGCTCGAGGGGGCCGGGCGCGATCGAGAGCCGGACGCGCCGCTCCGAGAGCGCGCGCGGCGGCGCGGCATCGCCGGTGGCGACGGGCACGATGTTGAGCCGCTCGCCCGCCCGCACGAAGGTCGGGGTGATCGAACGGTCCTGCGCGGCCGACGCCTGCCCGAGCGCGATCAGGGACGCGCTCGCCAGGGCCGCACCGCGCCATGGACAGCCCGGCGCGCGGCCGAGCGTGCCGCCAAGATCCCACACCGCCATTCATGCCCCCGTTCCGCGGAGGGCGGCGCGCTCGGCGCGCGCTCCGTGGCCCTCACGGACAAACGACAATCGAGGCGCGAAACTCCTGACCTCCCCGCGTCGGTTTTTTTCGCTTCGTCAGGCCGGCGGCCTGACGAGGACGAGGTACGGAGTCAGGCGCGTGACGCGCAGGCCCATCGTCGCGGCCAGAACGTCGAGCGCGTCGTCGGTGTCGCGGATGTCGAGCGTCCCGCTGAAGCGCTGCGCGCCCAGCCCCGAACCGAGCAGGACGATGCGCCCGCGCCGATAGCGGTTCAGGTCGGCCACGACCGCGGCGAGGGGCTGCCCCGTGACGACGAGCTTGCCCTCCCGCCACGCCGTGGCGCGCCCCACATCGCCGCGCTCGACCATCAGATGGCCGTCGGCGCTCCGGAGGGCGACCTCGCCGGCTCCGATGGTCACGGCGCCCGCGGTCGTCGACGCGTCCACGCGCCCCTCCGCCACGCCGACCGGTTCGGCGTCCCCGCCGGCCCGGACGAAGAAGCGCGTCCCCACAGCGCGCACCCGCAACCCGCCGCCGTAGACCACGAAGGGTCGGGCGCTGTCGGGCACGACATCGAACACCGCCTCGCCGCGCAGCAGGTGGACGTCGCGCGCGACGGCCGTGAAGTGCAGGGCGAGCGCGGTGTCGGTGTTGAGGGCGGCGCGGCTGCCGTCGGGGAGCCGCGCCGTCTCGATGTCCCCGATCCCGGTCCAGACGTCGGCGCGGACACGGTCGAGGATCCCGCTCTCGTAGGCGATGAATCCGGACAGGCCCAGCGCTGCCGCGAGACCGACGAGGCGCGTCGGTGGCGGCCGCCTGCGCCGGCGCGTATCGGGCACGCGCCCGGCGATGCCCCGCCACGCCTCCATCTCCGCGTAGGCCTCGGCATGGGCCGGGTCGGCGGCGCGCCAGGTCTCGAAGGCTGCCCGGTCGGCGTCGGTCGCGTCGGGGGAGGACAGGCGAACCACCCAGAACGCGGCCCGCGCGTAGATCGGGTCGTCCGCGGCCTCGTCGCCCGCGGGCTTGCGCTCCTCCTCCATGTCGACCCGCTGCCCGCTCCGCCCGTCCGACCTATGAAGACCATCGAGGCCGCGAACTCCTGACGTGCCCGATCAGAAAAACTCGTGACACGCGCGACGAATGTGCAGCAGCGCCTTGATGAGGTGCTTCTCGACCATGTTGCGGCTGACGCCGAGACGGACGGCGACCTCCCCGTTCGAGAGGCCCTCGACGGTGCTGAGCAGGAACGCCTCCCGGCAGCGCGGCGGCAGCCCGTCGATCGTTGCCGCCACGAGGCGCAGCTGCTCGCGGGCGATCACCTGCGTCTCGGTCTGGGCGTGCCCGTCCACGACGCTCGACAGTTCGAGATCGGTCATGGATCGGAAGAGGCGCGCTTCGAACCGGCGCCGCTTGCCGAGATTGGCGGCGACGTTGCGCGCGAGGTGGAACAGGAAGAGGCGCGGATGCTCCAAGTCGGTGGTCGTGAGTGCTTTGACGAGGCGAAGATACGTCTCCTGCGCGGCGTCGGCTGCGTCGGCAGGGTTCCCGAGTTTGCGAAGAAGGAACCGCTGGAGGTTCAGGTTCTCACTGCGATGTAGGGCATCCAATGATACCGCCGCCATAACTCCAATCCTCAGGTGCCTCGCCGACGCACACGAGCGCGCGGCGCCGACCGATTAGACTGTCACGCCGAGGATAGATGCAAGCGTTCTGAACGCTTTTAGCCGATCTAAACTGATACACCTGCTCTCAGCCAAACGCTTGTTCGGCCGCAACGAAACAGCGATGCGAATGCAGGGCCTTGAACTGGAATAGTTCTATTAGAACGGCTGTTTTCCATGTTCTGTTGCAAATCTGCGGCATGGATCGGGGCATGCCGGTGGTGTTCTGGGACCCGGCTTCGCGCCGTTCGTGGTCGAGACGCGCTCAGCGTCCCGGGGCCGCCTTCCGTCAGACGTCGAACGCCCACGTCCTCGACATGGTGCTCGAACCCGGCCGATCGCGGAGCCGCCCGTTCCGGCCACGCACCTTCGCCTCGCAACGCGGCCTGCGATCTGGCGCTGCGAGGGTCGGAAAAGGGTCGGACTTGGTCCGTGCGGCTATATATCCGCTTCGCTACATCTGCCGTCCCACAGCAAAAATGGCGGCATTCCATCCGGAGCCGCCCTTCGGCTGTCGACCCATCTCAGACGGTTACGCCTGTGGTGGGGACGCCGACAGGCGGACGTTCTGATCTCCTGGCCGTATCATGGAGGTGCGGTGCGTGACGGCGATGATGGTCAACCCGTCAACAAGGTCACGTAAGCCGTCCATGATGTGCCGCTCGGTCTCGTCGTCGAGGGCCGAACTGGCTTCGTCCAGAACGAGAATCGCCGGTTCGCCGTAGAGCGCCCGCGCGATGGCGATGCGTTGCCGTTCACCGCCCGACAGCTTGAGGCCCCGTTCGCCCACGACGGTCTCAAACCCTTCCGGCATGGCCTCGATGCGCGTGAGGATGGAGGCCTGCGCGGAGGCCCGGCGGAGGCGCTTCGCGTCGAACGGACGGCCCAGCACGATGTTGGCCGACAGCGTATCGTTGAGCAGTGTCACCTCTTGCGGCACGACGCCGACATGGTTGAACCAATCATCGCTCGCGATGCGAGTCAGGTCGGTTCCGTCGGCGAAGATGTGGCCGCCGTTCGGTTGCAACCCCTTCAACAGCAGGCGAACGACGGTTGATTTGCCTGCACCGGTCTCACCCGTAAGGAAGGTCGGCGTGCCGCGGCGAGCGACGAAGGAGAGGTCGGCAACGCCACGACCATTGGCGTAGCGAAAGCTGACGTTCTCGAAAGCGACGATGCCGAGGGACGGGCGGTAGGGCAGCGGATCGGCGGGCTCGAGCTCTTCCGGTGCTCTCCACATCATCGCTAAGGGCCGGAAGCGGGCCGCTGCTTCGACCGACTCCTTGATGGCCATGCCGACCATGTGGAACGGCTCATTCAACTGGATCAGCAACGTGTTGAAGAGCACGATGCCGCCAATCGAGATCAGGCCGCCCTCGAACCGGGGGACGAGGATCAGGAACGTGACCGTCAACTGCAAGGCTGCAGCGATGCCCAGAAGCCCACAGAAGGCGCTGCTCACCAGCGCGTAGCGCCGCAAATTCGCGAAGGCATCACCCGCGCTGGCAGTAAAACGCTCGGTGATCCATCGTTCGCCGCGTGTCTGGCGCAGGGTGTCGATGACGGCGATGGCGTTGCCGACCAGGCGCGCATTGGCCTGACTTTGATTCATCGCCTCATTGAGAGCGGGTTTGACTTTGCCGATACGCGTGTAGTCGAGCGCGATCACGACCACGCCGTAGATGAATATGATCAGGGCTATGTCCCAGCTGACGAGGTTGCCGAGGACTAGGACGCTGAAGGCGATCTGGACGCATCCAGGGAGCAAGCCTCCGAGCCCGAGCTGGGTGATGAGGTTCAGCGTCTGGGTTCCCTGCTGACGGGCAGTCCCGATCTCCGCGGCGTTGTGCTCCAGGAAGAAGGCTGGCGTCTTGTGTAGGAGGCGCGCAAAGAAGGCCGTATTTGCAATGAACGATAGACGCTCCGCGCATAGCACGATCAGGAACCGTGATCCAATGCCCAGAGCTTTCGCGCATCCGAACAGGAATGCGTAGGACATGAGGAGCGGGAGCGCGTCGGACCGCACTTGTCCGCGGGCCAGATCGTCGACGGCGCGTGAGAAAAGGTACGGAGCCGAGATCGAGGCCAATGCACCGAGCAAACTGGCCGAGATCACCGCGATGGTCGTCAGGCGGGCGTCACGCCAGTAGGCTCGCAGCAACGCGTTCAGAATCGATATCATTCGAAATTGCCAGGGAAAATCCTGAGGGCGATTTTCGAATCCCTCGCAAGCTTGAGGGATGCAAGATTTTTCGCGGCAACCCGCGACTGGATCTGTCCGCCGCGATGCATCCGCCGTCCGGGAGAGGACAGGCAAGAAGCCAACTATCCCGAATAGTTGCCCTGTTCTGATCTATGACCGAATGACGATCGAATACCCGATATCAACACGCGACATGTCCAGCGCGGGATACATCACACACTGCCATGCCAATCGATTATCCCTCACGCAATCCGGAAATTCGACCTGCTCCGACCCAAGCATCAATACAAGTTCTATTTTGCGGAGAACCAGAATGAACCAATAGTACCTGAGTACGAGAGCACCGCTTGACGCAGATCTGCACGCGATTCAATTGGGTTTCCCATCTTCCGCGATGTCCGCCGTGAGCGGGCCGGCGGCCATTTCCTCAATGTGTTCAATCGCGGCTTTCAGACTTATGAACGCGCCGAGCGGGCCGCGCAGGTGTACGACTATCTTTCGCCGACTGATCGGGGTGCCGTCCGCGCTGGGCTCGGAGAGCATCATCTCGAGAGCGAGGCGACCGACGCCTCCTCCGACGCCATGCGTCGATGTGGCTTCGAAGTAGATGACGGGAGCTTCGAGAGTACCTTCGACCTCACTGGGGACGATCGGAACGGAGCTGATCTTGGGACGGCTGGTCAACGGTGTGTCTCCGGTGTTGGCCGCGTCGAGGGTGCAACCGGCCACATTGAGCACGCCATGCGGGCGTGCGCCTTCGCCGAGGTCCTTCCATCGCTGCCTGTTCGACCTCCTCTGTCGCGTGCCAACGGTCGCCCGACAGAGCCACGGTGCGCCCCTATTCAAAAGTGTCGGGACGATCATCGTCTCCCTGAGAGAGCGAACAGAGGACGAGCGTCACCCGGATCGAGAGGCGGACCGTCGATCCTGAGCAGAAAATGCTCCGGCGACGGCACCGCCCCACCCTCGACTTCGAGAGTTCCGCTCACGGGATGACAAAGGGATCCTCGAAGTCGTCGGGATACGTCGAGCAGGCCGGGGCGTCATTGAGCTTCCGACACGGCCATTGCGATCGGGTAATTCGATCGACGAGCTCGAAACGAGAACCGGTCCAGTGGACGAAGCCGAAGTGGGCCCAAGGGCCCGCGGCCTTCGGATCGTCCTTCTCGAGTGGTGGCGAGTCAGGATCGAATTCCATGATCCAGCGCATGGTGGGCGCATAAGGCAGCTTGTCGTCGAGCAGAAACAGGACGCTGCCGCCGTACTTCGTCTGACGCACGCGGTCGTCGGAGCTCAGGACCGGATCCGTCGGCAGCACGTCCGCACTGACATCCCGCAAGGCGCCGTCGGCAGCGAACCGAAAAGCCTTCCGACCCATGCCGTTGTAGCAATTCAACCCCGCCTCACCCTCGTCGCATCGTACGGGCCAGATCAGGTACACGGTGTCTCGGGGGTCCGCTCCCTCGAAGCTGCGGACCATGAACGCGCCGGCCCCCAGCGTGAAGTCAGGACGGCGCCCGAAGCCGGGAGCCGCCAGGTAAAAAGCTTTGCGCAGATCCTCACGGCGCGTGTCACGTTCGAGGTCGAACGCTCGGACAGGGAGGGCCAAGACAGCGTGTGCCACATGCTCAGGAGCCGGGCCGAAGCAGTGATCGTCGAAATGAAGCCCGAGGAACGAGGTCCCTCCGCCCGCGTCGTGGGGCTTGCAGATCGCCCCCATGGTCCGCCCAACCTCGAGGGGCATCCACGGACTTGGCATGATCGCCGGGACCCGAGGAAAGACGGGCTCGGCGTCAAACAGCTTCATGGCCGCGGGACGCACGATGGCCCCACGTGCGTCACCCAGTCCCGGAGCATGCCCTCGCGCGCACCCAATGCTGTAAAATCCGACCAGTGATGCGGCCACAAAGAGACGGGATAAGGAATTCATCCGACGACCTTGTCGCACGTCCGCAAATAAGCGACGTCACCAGCTATGGTTCAGCAGGAACTCGGCCCTGTATGGTAGGCGAATGTTAGGCTTGCTCATTGCCGCGAGCCACCAACATTCCTGCTCTGACTTCGGCAACCGTCGCATACCCGTCGGACAAATCCGAGTCCGCGCGGCGCAAGCGCCTGTGTTTCTGTACGCCGCGTAACAGGCGTCGTCACGCCACGGCGATGAGCTAGTCCGCTGGACAAGCTCATCGAGGTCTATGGTTTTGCGGGCCTGCGCCGTCACCCGCAGTGAACCGCGGCGGCTTTCCCGGAGCCTGTCCGGTTCGGGTCAGGCGGCCAAGGCTCGGACCTCGGCTTCGGCAGAAGCGGCGGGTTTCCGTCTCGGCGGAAGGCAGCGTGCCGATCGGTTCGAGCGGCCGCCGGTGGTTGAACCAGTCGACCTATTCGAGGGTGGCGTACTCGACCGACTCGAACGAGCGCTCAAGATCTCACGCCGCAGCGTCCATCGCGCCCGACAGGACGCAGCATCACCGGAATCGCTCGGGCCGTCCCCGCCCCTCGAATGACTGGTCGGGCCGCTCGCGCCCCTCGTGTGACTGTACCATCGGGCTCCAGAAGCCATCCGGCGACCAACTGTGCGGCTGCACGGGAACATGCCCGCCGTCCCAGTTGCGAGGCCTCATGTCGGCGATCAGCCTCGACCCAGTGTCGTAGCGGTACATCTCACGGCGGTCGCCATCGGCGCGGCGTCGCACCGCGCTCAGGTCCGTGGTGATGTCGATGGGAGCCATCTTCCGGGAAGCGCTGCGCGGCGCGCGCTTCGCGGTCACGGGCTTCGCATCGAAATAGTCACGGTAATCCCCGTACGACTCGACCGCCATCGCGCCGACCGTCGATCCGAGAAGTATGGCGGCTGCGAGCAACGTCTTCACTATCCCACACCTTCTGCATGCATGGTGGCGTCTAGCAGATCCGCGTTTACGTCGGCCCGCCGAACTGTGTAGGATTGTAGGCGATCTTCCAGAGATTGCGGTGACGTGCAGCACAGGCCGGATGCCGCTCAGGCCGCACGAAGGCGCGGCTCTCCAGCTCTCACGCGGCTCCTGATTTTGCTCCGCCGCGCATCCCGATCTTCCTGGCGCAGGGCAGCACGGACAACCGCGTGCCGCCGCGGGTGACCGAGGACCATCGCGCGTGGCTGTGCCGAGCCGGCAGCCGGGTCGCGTTCGACCGCGTGCCTGGCGTGGGACATCTGTCGATGGCCGAGGACGCTGCGCCGGCGGCTCTCGACCGGATCGGTGACCGCTCCGCCGGCGTGCGGGCACCGAGCGAGTGCGGCGAGCCTTGACCGCCGGACGGCGCCCTTTAGGGTCGGGTCTCTCCGCTGGGCGAATTCGAGACTGAGGTGAGACCGCCTCAGGATATGCGACCGAGCGAGCCACGTGGCGCGGGAGGCGGGTCCATGACGGACATTCTCATCGTCGGCGCGGGGCCGGTCGGTCTGACCATGGCGGCGGAGCTGGCCCGCTACGGCGTCGGAGTGCGCCTGATCGACCGCGCCCCGCGCGCCACGGAGACCTCGAAGGCCCTCGTGGTCTGGTCGCGCACCCTCGAACTCATGGATCGCATGGGTTGCACGCGAGCCTTCCTGGATGCGGGACTGCGCGCTCCCGGTGCCTCGATCCGCAGCGGCGGCAAGGTGCTCGGCAGCCCGCGCCTGGAAGGCGTGGAGAGCGCCTACAACTTCGCCTTGATGATCCCACAATGCGAGACGGAGCGCCTTCTCACCGCGCAGCTGGGCGCCTTCGGCGTCGAGATCGAGCGTCAGGTCGAGCTGGTCGACTTCGCCGAGACGGCGGACGGCATCGACGCGCACGTGCGACACGCCGACGGACGCGAGGAGACGGTGAGGACGCCGTGGCTGATCGGCTGCGACGGTGCTCACAGCACGGTCCGGCACAAACTCGGCATCCCGTTCTCCGGCTCGGCGCAGGGGGACGACTGGCTGCTCGCCGACGTGCGCCTCGAGGGGCCCGCAGCACCGCCGGCGGACGAGATCGCGACCTACCTGCACCGTGACGGCCCCTTCGTCGTCTTTCCGATCCCGGGCGGTCGGGCGCGCGTCATCGCGACGGTGGGCAAGGCGGATGCGGCGCACCCGCGGCCGGAGCCCACCCTCGACGACGTGCAAGCCCTCGTCGATCAGCGCGCCGGCGGCGGCTTCCGCGTGTCTGACCCGGTCTGGTTGACGCACTTCCGCATCAACGAGCGCAAGGTCGCGGATTACCGGCGCGGGCGCGCCTTTCTCGCCGGCGATGCGGCGCACATCCACAGTCCCGCAGGCGGACAAGGGATGAACACCGGTATGCAGGACGCGGTGAACCTCGCCTGGAAGCTGGCGATGGTGGTGCGCGGTCAAGCGAGCGCGTCCCTTCTCGACAGCTACAGCCCAGAGCGCAGCGCGGTCGGGGAGCTGGTCCTGCGCAACGCGACCCGGCTGACCGACATGGCGACGCTGTCGAACCCGGCGGCGCAGACGGCGCGCAACCTCGCGCTGCGCTTCCTGCTCGGCCTCCATGTCGTCCGCGACCGGATGGCGACGCAGCTGAGCGAGATCGAGATCGCCTATGCCGACAGCCCGCTCTCCCTCGGACACGGCGCCGGGGCGCGTTGGGAGCCTGCTGCCTACGCGGGACCGCCCCCGGGCGCCGGCAGCGAGCCGCGCTTCGTCCTCTATGCGGCGGACGCGACGCGTGGGGCTGAACTGATCGAGCGCTTCCCCGGCCTGCTCGAACCGACCCGTCGGTCGCGGCCGAGCGGTTCCGACCTCATCGTTGTCCGACCCGACGGCTATATCGGTCTGGCTGCGAGGGACGGCGCGTGGGAGACCGCCGAGCAGTATCTGCGAGCCCTCGCGTAAGGTCCGAGCACCACCTGCTCCGCGCTCGTCTTCTGACCTCGCCGCATGCCCGACTTCTTCGGTCCTGGCCGATCCTCTCAATCAGCCCGGTCCAGAGCCAGTCGGTCAGGTCACACCGGCCTGTCCGTCACGCCCGCTTCGTCACCTCCGCCTACGCGACGGCCCGGAAATGGTCCACGTCGCGCTCAGAAGCGCAGCTGCATCCGAGCAGTCCCCGCATGCGAGAGGAAGTGATCGCCGACTTGACCCTGATACTCGCCGGTCACCTCGATGCCGCCACCGAGGCTGATCTGAAAGCCCAGCCCCATCTCGCCGAGGCGATCGGGGATCGACGATTCCGTAGCGAACAGGCCGAGGGCGCCGGTCCCCTGGAAGCTCGCCCGACCGGTGAAATGGTCGTCCGAGAGGAGCGTCACGCCGAGGATACCGTAAGGCCGGATCCAGCGCCCCGCATCGAGGTCGATCCGGCCGCCGATCTCCAGCATCGGGCTGAACGCCACCAGAGTCTTGGCGACCGGTCGCATGTCGAGGTTGAAGCCGGGGGCCCCGGTCTCTGAATAGGCGGGACTGTAGCTGTAGAGCAGATCCAGATCCGCGTAGGGCTTGAGATACCAATCACCGAACAGGACTTGGTAGCTTGCCCGCAGCCGCCCGCCCGCCGAGAGGATCCCGGACTTGCTGCGCGCCGTGGCCGTGGCGCCGCCGAAGTCGATCAGGCGCCTGTTCTCGGCCCAGGAATAGCCGAGATTGGCCGATGCCGCGAGCAGCCAAGGGCCGATCTGGTGCTTGAGCGCCGCCGAGACATCGCCGGCATCGCTGGTCGTCCCGGTGATCCGGTCGGGATCGCTCTGGATGGCGCGTGTGTAGGCGCCGGTCAGACCGAAGAACCAGTCAGGGGCGAACTCGGTCTGGAGGCCGGTCTGGTAGCTGAGGGCGGTCTGGCGATAGCCGCCGTCCTCCGCGGTCGCGGAAAGGGTCGTGTGGGCGCTCGTGATCCGCCCCCAGACACACTCGCCCTCACGCAGGAGCGTGCCGGTGCCGCTGAAGGCCGGACAGCTCATGGCCCGCTGAAGACCTTTGCGGGTGTCGAGCGTCCGGTCGGTCAGGCTGTCCTGGTTGGACTCGGGCTTCAACTCGTCGAGGGCGGCGGCGTAGGCCTTCTGGCTGTCGACCGAGAGGAAGCGCCCGTAGAGCGTTCCGAGCTGCCTGGTATTGCCGTCCCAGGCATCCTGCAGGCCCTGCGCGACGCTGCGCTGGTCCGGCGTGAGCGTGACGCCCGTCGGCTCCGTGAACCGGGCTCTCGGGACCAGGGAGAGGGTGTCGCCCGACGCGACGATCGACCAGGAGATCGGAACCGCGCCGGAATGGAGGCTGCCGCCGACAGCCATGGCGCCGCTCTCCACGACCTGACCGGCCCGGAGGAAGGCGTACCGGCCGGGCAGCAGCCCGTCGATCAGATGCGGCTCGACGAGGCCCTTCAGCGATGCGGTGCCGGTGACGGTGAGGAGATCGGCGCGCAGGGCCCCCTCCGGGGCCAGGGGCGCCACGTCGACGAGCATCCGCCCGTACGCGCTCTGCTCGAAATTGCCGGTCACCGTCGCTCGGGCGACCTTGCCGACGCCGCCGATGTCGAGGGTGGCGCTGTTGTGCAGGCGGCCGTTCGGCCCCAGGGCGATGACGCCTTCGGGTCCGGTGCGCAGGATCGCCGAGGTCCCACCCGTGTTCTGGAAACCGCCGTTGACGAAGGTGACGCCCCCCGCCTGGCCGGCGGCCAGGTCCACGTCGCCGATCACGGTGCCGTAATTGTTGATCTCGCCGGCGGAGAACACGCCGACGATGGCCCGGCCCGAAGCCGCGCTGACCACGGCGCGCCCGCCGATCACGATCGTAGTGGAGCGCCCGCCGTCGATGCGGATCGCCGCCCCGGTGCCGCTGCCGCCCGTGACGAGGCCGTTCACCTGGAGGTTGATCGTGCCGCCCCGCTCCGGGTCGGGTTCGAGGCTCCCGTCGGTGCGTTGGACGCCGGACTGGACGAAGATCGCGTTCGCGTCGCGGCCCGACGCGATGATCGATCCGGACGACGCGACGGAGATGTCGCCGCCCTTGCCGGTCGCGTTCAGACGGCTCTGACCCGACGCCCCGGCGGCCGGGCCGGTGAGGTCCAGGAGCAGGCCGCCGCCGCCCCCGAGGCTCTGGGCGAGGAGGCCGTGGGACTGGGCGCCCGACGTGCGGATCGCGCTGCCCTCCTCCAGCGTCACCCGGATCGTCCCACCGTTGCCGTCGGACCCGTCGCGCAGTGCGTAGGGCACCGCGTATCCCATCGCCTGGTGCGCGCCGCCGTAGCCACCGCCGCCGCCGATCGACTGCAGCAGCAGCGCCGGCGCCGCGTCGCCGACGGTGGAGACCTGCGCGCCCGCGGTCAGGCTCACCCCGACCGGGCCGCCGCTCCCCGAGGCGCCGCCCGCGCCGCCGATCCCGAACGTGTAGCGGTGGCCGCCCGGGCCGGCCGCCACCGAGGCGAGGCCGCCGCCGCCGCCGATGCTCTGCGCCAGGATGCCCACCGCCCCGAAGCCCGTCGTGGCGACCGTGCCGGATTGCACGATCGTCACGCCGCCACCATCGCCCGCCACGCGCCCGGAGCCGCCGAGCGTCAGGCTGCCGGATCTCTCGGAGACGCCGGCCGGATCCTCCGGTGGGGCGATCCGCTCGATGTCGAGCGCGGCGAGCAGGGCGTCCGCCAGCGCCTGGGCGTCGCTCTTCGTCCCGCTCTTCGCCTCGCTCTTGGTCTCGCTCTGAACCTGGCTCGCGGCCGGCTCCTTGGATGATTCCGTCCCCTCCGCCGCGGCGGGGGTGGCAGCGGCGGGGGTGTCGGCCTCGGCGGAGGGCGCCGAGAAGCTTCCGCCACCGCCGCCGATGCTCTGGGCGACGACGGCATGCGCCTCGGCCCCGGCGGTGGTCACCGAGCCGCGGTTATCGACCCGGACAGATCCGCCCCGGGCGCCGGTCCCTCCCGATCCGCCGACGGTCAGGTTGAGCGTCAGGCCCTTGTTCGCTTGGCTGCCGGCGACCGTGGCGCCGACGCCGTTGCCGCCGCCGCCGCCGATGCTCTGCGCGTAGAGGCCGTAGGCGGCATCGTCCGCCGTGGCGACGGAACCGGAGTTCACGATCTTGGCCGTGCCGCCGATGTTGCCGCTGCCGCCCGTGCCGCCGAGCGTCGCCGTCACGGTCGTCCTGTTGGTCGCCTCCGCGTAGGCGAGGCCGCCCTGGCCGCCGCCGCCGCCGATGCTCTGCGCCAGGATGCCGTGCGCGCCGATCCCCATCGTCCGGACGGTGCCGCCGTTCTCGACCGAGACGCGTCCGCCGTTCCCGCCCTGCGCGCCGCTCCCGCCGAGCGACAGGGTGAACGCCACGTCGGGCAGCTTGGTGGCGCCCTTCTTCTGCGCGTCCAGATAGCTCGAGACGCTGCCGCTGTAGGACTTGAGCGCCTTGCCAAAATCCGAGTTCTTGAGCTGATCCGCCAGGCCCTTGTACGTGTCGCTGGACTTGATGTCCTTCAGGAATCGATCGAGATCGTCCTTGTTCTCCTTGTCCTTCGCCCACTCCTGGTAGGCGGCGACACCGATCGTCTTCTTGATCTGCGTCCAGATCGTTCCGACGGTGTCGGGGTCGGAAACGTCACGCGCCGCGACGCTGCCGCCCATGCCGCCGCCGCCGCCGACGCTCTGCGCCACGATCCCGTGCGAGCCGTCGCCGCTGGTCGCGATCACGCCGGCGGCGGCATTGGTGACGGTCACGTCCCCGCCGCTGCCGCCGCTGCCGCCCTGGCCGCCGAGCGTCAGGCCGACGGTGAGCTTGCCGACGGCCGATCCGGACACGGTGCCGCCGTTGCCGCCGCCCCCGCCGATGCTCTGCGCCTCGATGCCGTGGGCGTTCGACCCCTCGGTCGTGATCGCGCCCCGGTTCGTCACCGTGACCGCGCCGCCGACATTGCCCTTGCCCTTCCCGCCGCCGATCGTCTCCGTCACCGAGAGGGTATCGGCGATCGGAAGCTTTCCGACGAGGCCGTTCAGGGTCTTGTCGAAGGAGAAGCCGGGGGCCGCGAGGCTCGCGGCGTTGCCGCCGTTGCCGCCGCCCCCACCGATGCTCTGCGCGAGGATGCCGACCGCGCCGGCTCCCCCGGTGGTGACGCTGCCGGACTGCGTGACCGTGACCGCGCCGCCGACCCCGGCGACGCCCGCGGTGCCGCCGATGCTCCGCGCCACCGTGACGTTCTGCTTGAGGCTCAGGCTGTTGCTCGTCGCGGTCGCGCCCCCGCCATTGCCGCCGCCCCCGCCGATGCTCTGGGCCTGGATGCCGATCGCGCCGTCCCCGGACGTGCGCACCGCGCCGCTATTCGCGGCGGTGACGGTGCCGCCATTGCCGCCGCCGCCGCCCGTCCCGCCCAGCGTGGAGGTGGCGGACACGGCCATCTGGCCCGGCGGAGCGACCGCCAGCGCGTAGGCGGCGGCATCGCCGCCGATCCCGCCGCCGCCGCCGACGCTGAGGACCAGCAGCCCCGCGGCCGCGTCGCCGTAGGTGGTGACCCGGCCGGCATTGATCACGCCCGCCGGGCCGCCATTGCCGCCGTCGCCCCCCGAGCCGCCGATCGCGGTGGAGAAGGCGAAGCTCGGCAGCGACTGCCCGCTCGGCGTGGCCAGGGGCGTCGTGATCGCCGTCGCGCTGGCCAGGCCGCCGACGCCGCCGCCGCCGCCGATGCTGAGGACGGCCAGGCCGTCCGCCCCGAGACCGGCGGTGGTCACGGTGCTGCTGCTCTCGATGCGGGCCTCGCCGCCGTTGCCCCCCTTGCCGCCGGATCCGCCGATCGCCCACGAGGCGGAGAGGGCCGCGCCCACCGCGATGCTCCTGACGTCGCCGCCGGCGCCGCCGCCGCCGCCGATGCTCTGCACCAGCACGGCCGTCGATCCCGCCCCGCCGGTCTCGATCGCGCCGGCCCGGCCGGTGAAGCGCGCGAGACCGCCATCACCGCCGCCGCCGCCGCTGCCGCCCAGGCCGACCGCGAAGAAGGCCCCGGCCGGGAAGGCGCCACCACCGCTGCCGCCGCTGCCACCGATGCTCTGCACCAACGCCCCGAAGGCCGAGTCGCCCTCGGTCGTGATCCGGCCACCCGCGTTGACGATCTCCGCGGTCCCGCCCGCGCCCCCGGTCCCGCCGGCCCCGCCGCGGCCGAACCAGAGCGAGATGCCTCCGGCCCCGCCGCCGCTCCCGGGCGCCACGTCGAGGGCCGCGAGCGGCAGGGCCGAGAGGGCGCTGCCGCCGCCGATGCTCTGCGCCACGAGGCCGGTCGCCCCGGCGCCGGACGTCGTCACCGTCCCGCTGTTGGTCAGGGTCACCGATCCGCCCGGGGCGGCATCGCCCCCGCCGCCGCCACCGAACACGCCGCCGCCGCCCTTGCCGCCCGGCCCGCCGACCGATTGCGCGACGAGGCCGAGGGCGTAGTCGCCCGCCGTGACGATCGTGCCGCTCTGGGTCACCGTGACGGTCCCGCCGTCACCGCCCCGGCCACCGGGCCGGCCGCCGGCATCGGGCTGTATCCCGCCGTCGCCGCCGATGCTCTGGACGAGGCCGCCGAGGGCAGAGTCGCCGGAGGTCCGGATGGTCCCGGCCATGTCGAGGCGCGCGGTGCCGCCCGCGCCGCCCGGCGTCACGAAGGGGTTGCTGTAGAAGGTCCCGGACCCGCGGATCGAGCCCGCGCCGCCGATGGACTCGACAATCACCGCGGTCGCCCCGACACCGTCGGTCGTCACCTGCCCGGAGCGTGTCACCGTGAGCGCGGCCGCGCCGCCGGCGCCGCCCCGTCTGGAGGCGGTCTGGTCGGCGTCGGTGCCCCCGCGGCCGGCATCGCCGCCGACCGCACTGACCCGGACCCCCAGGAAGGCCTGCCCCTCGGTCGCGACGCGGGACGACAGGGTCAGGGTCGCCGGCCCGGCATCGCCGCCGGCGCCGACATCCTTCTGGGCGTCGCCGCCGTTCCCACCCCGGGAGAAGACCCAGAACCGCGGGATCGGCCGGAACTGGAGCTGGGAGACGCGGGCGCGCGTCGTGTAGCCGACCTGATCCCCCTCTCCGCTCACATCCTCTCCGAGCGTCACCGCGACGGCACCGCCGCGCCCACCGCTCGCGCCCGGGACGGATGCCAGCCCCGGGATCGCGTCGCCGCGCCCGCCCGCTCCGCCCACCGAACCGGTCCGGATCGTCGCGGCGAGGTCGTTGCCGGCGGCCGCGGCATCGACATTGATCAAGGACAGGTCAGGGCCGTCAGCACCGGCCGTCGCGACGACATTCGACGCGATGACGTTGGCTCTACCATCGCGGCCGCTGGTGGCGGTCACCACCTCGGGCCGAGGTCGCTCCGCGGCGCGCGCCGGCAGGTCGAGGACCAGGACCAGGCCGGTGCTGGCCGCGACGACGAGCCGTCCGCCATCGCGGATCTTCCGGTCGCGGCGTGGGACACAGAGCTGACCTGGCCGGTGACCCATCAGGAACGCGTCTCTCTGCGCCGCTGTCTCAAGAAAAAAATCCGGGCCCTCGCGGCTCAGGGCACCCAGCGATCGTCCACACGAAGTTTTGAATGCATTCCTCTCACATGGTTAACAAAACGTTTAGAACGATCTTTCGGGCCGATGATGGTCCTATTTTTCCCAATTCTGGAGCAAATGTGCGGACTGAGATCGATATTTCTGACAGCGGCCGAACCCATATTTCTTGGTGAATTCACGATTTTTAGTATCCGACTCCATGTTTCAATGTCCTCAGATATTCGAGGCCGCGCCTGGAGCGAATTGCATGCGCTGCTGGTGCAGCAATGTAGGTGCGGTGGATTTCAGACGGTCGGCGTTGCCCACCCCGTCGGGGGACGCGTTTCACACCGCCACAGGCCGGAGACGGGACAGGAATGACGGCTGTCCCTCGGCGACCGTCCTCTCGGGTCTCGTCGCCGTAGCCGGCCGTCGGAACCGGACACGCTCGCCGAGCTGCTCGGTGAGGCGAGGCGCGCGCCGGCGTGGCAAACGGCGACGCCCGCGGTATATTAGGATCCGCTAAATAAGAGATCCTGAGAACGCCCGGATCCGGACCGATGGACGTCGTCACGCCGAACGAACTGCTGCGCCTTCAGGACAGGGCCGGCGACGCGGCCCGTCTGCTCCGTCTCCTCGCCAACGAGAAGCGCCTGCTCATTCTGTGCCTGCTGGTCGCCCGCGGCGAGATGGACGTGACGAGCCTCGCCGAGGCGGTCGGACTCAGCCAGTCGGCCCTGTCGCAGCACCTCGCCAAGCTGCGGGAGGACGGGCTGGTCGCGTACCGGCGCGAGAGCCAGACGCTTCACTACCGCCTGGAGGATCCCCGGGTCGCCCGCGTGCTGGCGACACTCAAGGACATCTTCTGCCCGGAACTCGCCTGACCGCGTCAGCCACGCAGGATCTCCACCGCGAGTCCCGAACGGTCCGGCCGGTTGCGCAGCCGCAGGCTCGGCCCGCTGCGGCGTGACGCCATCGCGGCGATGGCGAGAGCGAGCCCGCGGCCCGTCGCGCGCGGCGACCGCGGAGGAAGCCCGCGCGCTCCGGGAAGCCGGCCGGCGCGTCGCTCCGGCGCTCGCAGGCTTGCCGCAGAACATTAGGGTGCGCTAAATAAGAACCGTCTAATGTTCTCGCGTGGGACAGCGTTCTCCGCCGCCGAGCCGGGCCTCGCCTGGACCGGAGCTGTAGGCAGATCGAGATGGATCACTTCACCCCGGTGGGCGCCCTTCTCGGCGGAGCGATGATCGGCGCATCCGCGTCGCTCCTCCTCCTCCTCACCGGGCGCGTCGCCGGCATCAGCGGCATCCTCGGCAGCCTCCTGGTCCCGCCCGCGCGCGGGACCGCTTGGCGGGCCGCCTTCGTGGCGGGCCTCGTCCTGGCGCCGGTCGCTTACAGCGGTCTCGGGGGCGACCTGCCGCCGGTGACGATCGGGGCGTCGTTCCCGCTCCTCGTCGTCGCGGGTCTGCTGGTCGGCTTCGGCGCGCGCCTCGGATCCGGCTGCACCAGCGGCCACGGCGTCTGCGGCATCGGCCGCGGCTCGCCCCGCTCGCTGGCCGCGACCGGCACGTTCATGACCGTCGCGATCCTCACCGTCCTCGTCGCGCGGCGTCTCGTCGGAGCCTGAGCCATGGCCAAGACCGTCTCCGCCCTCGCCGTCGGCCTCCTGTTCGGCCTCGGCCTCCTCGTCTCGGGCATGGCCGACCCGGCCAAGGTGCGCGCCTTCCTCGACGTGACGGGCCGCTGGGACCCGAGCCTCGCCCTCGTCATGGCGGGTGCCGTCGCGGTCTCGGCCGCCGGTTACCGCCTGGCGCTGCGGCGCGGCCGGCCGGTGCTCGCGCCCAGGTTCGATGTCCCGACCCGGCGCGACCTCGACCTGCGTCTCATCGCCGGGGCCGCGATCTTCGGCCTCGGCTGGGGCCTGGTCGGCCTCTGCCCCGGCCCCGCCCTCACCATCCTGACGGTGGCCCCGGCCGAGGCCCTGACCTTCGTGGCGGCGATGGTCGCCGGCATGCTGCTGTTCCGCCTCGTGCCGCCGGTGCGTCCGAAGCCGAAGGCCGTGCCGGGAGCCGGCGCCTGAAGCGCACCACTCGGGCGAGCGGGTTCGCTGCGTCGGGATCGGACGCTCCCGCCATGTCGTCCGCGTGCCGGCGTCGCCGTGCGCTCGCGGTCGACAGCCTCAAGGCGACGCTCTGCGGGCGCGGCGGGCACGGCTCGGGTCCGGAGGCCGGCATCGCTCCGGTGGTGGCGGCCGCGACGGTGATGCGGCTCCAGCCTTCGGGTCTCGCGCTCCGCGCATCGCGCCCGACGGAGCGTCGGCGGCGCTGTCAGTCGGTGGGCTGGAGCCGCAGAGTTATGCCCCAGGGATCGCGGACGACGAGCGCGCCGTCGTCCGCGCCGAGGGGCGCGTCGGCCTCGCGCAGACGGGCTCCCGTCGATGCCAGGGTCGGTCGATCGACCAGCAGCAGCACCTCGGCGAGGCCCGTCCGCCCCTCGGATCTGACGGCCGCACCGCGGCTGTTCCAGACGTTGCCGGCCAGCTGATGGTGGTAGCCGCCGGAGCCGAGGAACAGGGCTCCCGGATAGCGGCACATCACGTCGAAGCCGAGCAGGTTCGCGTAGAAGCGCTCTGCCGCTCCGAGGTCGCCCACTTGGAGATGGACGTGCCCGACGCAGGCGGCGGCCGGCATCGCCGACCAGGGACGTGTCGCGGCACCGACGATCCCCGCCTGATCGAGCCGTTCGTTGCGCATCACGACCGAACCGTCCGACGCACGCGGCCACGCCGATGCCGGGCGATCGACGTAGATCTCGATGCCGTTGCCTTCCGGATCGTCGAGGTAGACGGCCTCGCTCACGAGGTGGTCGGCGGCGCCCATGAGCGCGATGCCGTGCCTCTCCGCGTGCAGGAGCCAGGCACCGAGGTCACTCCGGTCGGGCAGCAGGAACGCCGTGTGGAACAGGCCGGCCTCGCGCGGGTCCCGTGACCGCGCGTTCGGGTCACGGCGCAGGACGAGGCGCGTCGCGTCGCCTGTCCCGAGCTGCACGGCACTCTCGGTCTCCGAGAGGAGGCCGAGCCCGATGATGTCCCGGTAGAACCGCGTGAGCGCGTCGAGGTCGTGCACGGCCAGGGTCACCGCACCGATCCGGTACGGCGCCTCGGCCAGGACGCGGTCCGGCCCGGCCTGGGGCCGGCTCGAAGCGGGTGTCGCCATGGTTCGTCTCCCGATCTCTGTCCGTCCGGCAGGTGGGATCGCCGGCCGGTCCTCAGCGGCTTCTCGTCTCCCGGGCGGCGGGTTCCGGCGCCCCGCGCCAGGATCCGAACAGGCTGAAATGCGGGGTCCCGCCCTCGGACGCGACCGCGACCGTCGCCGTGCGGCCCGCGACCAGGCGGGTCTCGTCGGGAACGTCGTCCAGCTTGATCCGCACCGGGATGCGCTGGGCCAGCCGGACCCAGGCGAAGGTCGGGTTGACGCTGGCCAGCAGGTTCGAGCCCGCCGTGCGCTCGCGGTCCTCGATGCCGCCCGCGAAGCTCTCAACGCGGCCGTTCAGCGTCGACGTCTCGCCCATCAGGCGGACGCTGGCCTTGTCGCCGACATGGATGCGCGGGAGCTTCGTCTCCTCGAAATAGCCCTCGACGCGCAGCGTGTCGCTGTCGATGAGCGCCATCACGCCCCGCCCGGTGGACACGTAGGTGCCGGGACGCAGCTCCATGTTGGTGATGCGCCCGTTGACCGCGGCCTTCACCGCGGAGCGTTGGAGGTTGAGCTTGGCGAGGTCACGGTCGGCCACCGCCTGCCCGTACGCCGCCCTGGCCTCCAGGTCGGTCGCCCGGGCGGCCTCGACCCTCTGCTGGGACGCGGCGGCGTCGCTGAGCTTCTGATAGCGGACGTAGTCGGCCGCGGCCCGCTCGGCGGTCGCCTGCTTGCCCTCGACCACCGCCTCCGCCTGGCGCAGGGCGAGATCGAAGCGCTCGGGATCGATGCGGAACAGCACGTCGCCCCGCTTCACCACCTGGTTGTCCGCCACCAGCACCTCGGTGACGAGGCCGGAGACGTCGGGGGCCACCTGCACCACGTCGGCGCGCACGCGCCCGTCGCGGGTCCACGGCGCCTCCATGTAGTAGTCCCACAGCGCCAGCCCGACGACGATCGCGGCGGCGACCGTCCCGAGGGTGACGAGGAGGCGGAACGAGAGGGCGAGAAGCCGGGGCATGGAGGGATCCGGAAGGTGTGGGCAGGGCGAGACCGGGCGGCCGGACGAGCCCGCCGGTCAGGAGGTGAGAGGGACCGCGACCGAGACGACGAGGCCGAGGAGCACGACGTAGAGGGCGAGGTCGAACAGGGGCCGGTGCCAGACCATGCGGTAGAACCCGGTTCGGGCCAGCACCCGCCGCAGGAGCAGGCTCAGGGCGAAGGCGATCAGCATCCAGGCCGCGAGGCTCGGCACGAACACACCGTACAGGTCGAGTTCACCCGTCATGCCGCGAGCTCCGGATGCGTGGTGGTGGGCAGCGTCGACCGGTAGGGCGGCGCGTCCGGGAACAGGCCGCGCCGGACGCCGACGAGACCCATCAGCGCGGCCCGGCCGGCCGCCTGCCGCGCGTCGCGGGAGACGGCGTCGAGGGCCCCGTCGACGGCCTCGAGCAGGCCGGGGGCGGGCTTTCCCGGCTCGGCCGCGAAGTGCCGCGACAGCGCGACGAGGAGTGCTTCGACCGCCGCCCGGGCCGGCTCCGAGAGCTGCCGCCGGTCGCGCCGCAGTTCCACGACGTTGATGCCGACCCGGACCTCGGCGAGGAGGTCGGCGGTCCATTCCGCGTCGTCGGACGGCAGGGCGGCCAGCCGCGGCGCGATCAGGCCGACCCGATCGAGCATCAGCGCGGCGAGTTCGAGACCGTTCTGCGCGCCCTGGCGCCCGGCGGCGCGGGCGAGGCTGCGGCGGTTGACGGCCCGCAGGCGCCGCGCCGACCAGCCGGCGCCGACCGAGCGGACGAGGCGCGTGACGATGGCCGCGACCCACATGCCGACGATGACCGCGACGGAGGCGTTGGTAGAGGCCGCGAAGTCCCCCGTGTAGCTGCCCTGGAGGGCGATCATGGCCGAGCCGTTGACCGCCGCGCCCATCGCCAGGGGCGCGGTCCTCGGCTGGGCCATGAACACCCCGCAGGCCAGGAGGGCCGGGGACAGCGCCAGGGCCAGCATCTCGAAGGTGGTGGCCAGCGGCAGGACCGCGAACAGGTAGGCGCCCGCCCCCAGGGCGCCGACGATGGCCGAGTTGGCGAAGCTGACGATGAACGGGGCGGGATCGTCCTGGGCGGCGAAGAAGCAGCAGCCGACCGCGGCCATCATCGGGGCCGCCGAGCCGTGCGGCCATCCGGTCGCGATCCAGATCGCGCAGGTGACCAGGATGGTCAGGAACACGCCCAGGGCCGACAGCAGCGCCATGCCGTGGTCGCGGTGGCGGATCGTGCGCGCCGCCGCGGTGTACCGGAAGGTCAGGTCCTCGGTGACCGGCGTCCCGTCCGCGATGTGCCGCTGCAGGATCCGGGCGTCCTGGCGCAGGTCGATGAAGTCGCGCAGCCGCGCCAGGAGGCTCGCCAGCACGAGGGCGTCCCAGGACGGCCGCTCCCCGAGCCCGGGTTCGAGGGCGTCCGCCTCGGCCTTCAGGCGGTCGGCCTCGGCCTGTTCGGTGGTTCCGGAGGCGAGCCAGCCGGCCATGGCGTCGAGGAGGGCGCGCAGGCGCTGCGGCAGCGCGCTCGCCCGCTCCAGCGTCTCGATGCGGTCCGAGACCGCCGAGGCGATGGGCAGGAACATCAGCATGTGCTGGCGCAGGGTCGCCATGGCATCCGCCGAGCGTTCCGCGCCGGTCATGTCGTAGCGCAGCGGCGTCGCCAGGGCATCGAACGCGACCGCGTCCGAGGCCAGCTTCAGCCGGGTGGCCTGCGTGTCCGTCGTCGCGCGGGTGCGGCCGAGGACGTCGATGACCCAGCCCCGCGCGTCGCGCAGCCAGAGGTCGAGCCGGCCGGAGATCACCGGCGCCACCGACTGCGGCAGCACGATCGTGTTCACGAGGCTGGCGCAGAGGATGCCGAGGGTGATCTCCTCGGCCCGGGCCACCGCGACATCGAACATCGTCCCGGGATCGCCCACGGCCGGGAAGCCGATCAGCGCCGCCGTGTAGCCGCCGAGCATCATCAGGTAGCTGCGCGGGGTCCGGTCGAGGAGGGAGAAGTACAGGCACGTCGCGACCCAGGTCGCGATGGCGAGCGTCAGGAGCTCCGGCGCGTTCACGAGGTTCGGCACGAGGGCGACCGTGACCACGGCCCCGAGCAGGGTGCCGAGCACCCGGTAGAGCGCCTTGGAGCGGGTGGCGCCGGCCAGCACCTGGCTGGTGATGTAGACGGTGCCGAGCGCCCAGTAGGGGTTCGGCAGATCGATCCAGAACGCCAGGAACAGGGCCAGCATGCCGGCACCGAAGGTCTTGAGCGCGAAGGCCCAGTCGCGCCAGCCGGGGAGCGTCATTCCGCGGCCTCGCCGCGACGCGCCCCGGCCTCCGCCCCGTCGAGCCAGGCCTCGCCGCGGAGATGATCCTGCAGGGCCTGGAACACCCGCAGGCCGGCCTCCAGGTCCGCGGCGCTCACGGTCGCGAACACCGTCTCCCTGAGGCGCTCGAGATCCGCCTCGATCCGCGCGACGACCGCCTGTCCCGCGGGCGTCAGGGTCAGAACCTTCGCGCGGCGGTCGGTGGGGTCCTCCCGGCGCGCGACGAGGTCCGCCTTCTCCAGTTGATCCAGGAGCCGCACCAGCGACGGCCCCTCGATGCCGATCGCGTCCGCCAGGGTGGTCTGGCGCGGCTCGCCGCCCATGCGGGCGATCAGCACCAGCGGCAGGGCCTTGGCCTCCGAGATGCCGTGGGCCTCGGTCGCCGCGTTGGCCAGGCGCCGCCACTGCCGTCCGGAGAGCAGCAGCGTGTGGGTGTAGGCCAGACGGAGCTGCCGCAGGGTCTTGGCTGCCATCTCAAGCCTCCCGGCGGATCGTGGTGACGCGCATCGGGCGGCCCCGCACCGATATTGATAGTAACCTATCGATTGGCGCGGCGCTGTTCAAGGGCGCGCGCCGGCGGGCCACAACGCGCGGTGGTCCATCCCGCGGATCTTCGAGGCCGGAAGCCCGGTCCGCGAGGAACGCGACGCCGGCCTCGGCGATGCGCCCCTCGCGGCCGATGAGCCGACGCCGGCGCCGTCTCCGCCTGGGGCGCCCCGGCAACGCGGCGTGTGCGGCCGGGGGGCTCCCACCGTCCCGCCCATGCGGCGGGCCAGGTGTCCGGGCGTCCGTGACCTTCGTCACGGTCGCGGAGCGGCGCACAGGGCATGTCAGCCTCCGCAGGCCAGGAGGATCAGATGACGGCTCCGTTCTCCCTCATCAGGCGATGGCTCGACTGCCGTCGCGCGCGGAGCGAACTCGCATCGTTCAGCGAGCGCGACCTCGCGGATCTCGATCTCGTCGGCTGTGACGTGAAGCGCATCGCCTCGGCGCGGTCCGTGCGGAGAGGCGCGGCCTGAGGATCCCGGCGCCGTCAGCGCGGCGACCTGCGCCGGTCGCGTGTCAGGCGGTCGACGGCGAACTCCGCGGCGATGCCGATGACGGCACCCGCCAGCACGTCGGCGGGGAAGTGCGCCCCGCGGAGAACCTGCGCGGTGACGACGCCGGCTGCGGCGGCGTAGGACGGTCCCCTGATCTCCGGATAGGCGCGCGCGGCGGCGCGCGCGACGGCGGTGCTCAGGGCGGAATGACCCGAGGGGAAGGATTGCCACGGACCGATGCCCGTTCCCGGCCATCCCCGCACGTAGACCCCCTCATCCATCAGGACGTTCGGCCGCGTCCGATGCACCGCCCGCTTCAAGCTCGTCTTGACGACACCGGCCAGGAGACCGGCTTGCAGCATGTGCCGCCCCGCTTCTGCCATCCGGCGATCGCGCACCATGAGCCCCAGGACGAGGGTGCCGGCAGACAGCGAGAGCAGGGACTGCCAGCTCCCGATCTCGCTCGCCGTCCCCACCGTTCGAACGACGGGGTGGTCTTTCGCGCGTGCCAGCCCGACGCCGAGGGCGACGTCGGCCGCCTCGAATCGGTTGGCGGTGTCGCGTGCTCTGACGTCGGACGGGCTGTTCGGGGATCGCGCAAGCATGGCCATAAACGCGCCCGACGGGCGTTCGTTCGATGCGGCCTCCGCGAACGGCACCCGCCACCGCACCCGCGCCCGATCAGGGACGCGCGCCGCGTCGGCGAACTCACGGTCCGGACGGAAGAGGCCGTGATCGCCTGAACTCGGGCTCGGCGGATGGAGAGAATCGGCCAGGATCTGAGCCAGGATCTGAGCCAGGATCTCAGTCAGGACCGGCGGAATCGGACATGCGGCTCGGCCCCGAATACCCGTCAGGCCGGCCCGGAGTTGACGGAATCGGACAGATTGGACAGGTTCCAGTGACTAACCTGTGTTACAGTCAGGGCGACGATGTCCACTGATCTCCCCCAGGGTAGAGTCACGTTCCGCGGCCGCGGTCTGGCCTTCGCGCACGGCGCCAAGCTGGTGCTGAAGGTCTGCCCGCTGTGCTCGCAGTGGAACGCGCCCCGGGCTGCCGACCTCGGGCAGTGCGGCTGGTGCGCCTACACCCCGTCCTGTCGCGACGTCGAACCCGCGCCGAGCCGCCACGACACCGACGTCACCTCGTGAGACCGCGGAGGCTCGGACCGGCGCGCGACGCCGCGCATCGCGACGGTGCGGGCGCGGCGTTCCGCACCGATGCCGGCATGCCCCGCGCCGTTCAGCTGTACTGAAGCTCGGCCCGCGCGCGGGAGAGCTTGCGCAGGATACGGCGGATGTGCTCGCGGAGCATGAGGGTCTCGTCCGTCGGGTTCTCTTCCGAAGCCATCGCCGACACATCCAAGACACTTACGGCCCGGTAGCGCATCCGCTCCTCCGCACGACATCACGACGTGTCCTAGCAGCTACTTTCAATTAACGCATCCATCATTTGATCGATTCCGCGCCTCTGCAGCGCGCAAGTTTACGTAGATTTCTCAATCGATGCCCTGATCGGGCCGCGCAATAGAGTTTCCACGTCCCTCGCTTCACCGATCTGGCTTGCGTACGAAATAATCCCGGCCCCGATCAGCTTCGGCCGCTCGGTCTCGTGGCAGACGGTGGCCGGCTCGACACAGACCGCGCGCGGGTTCGAAGGACTTCCCTGCCCCGCCGGCCGGGCGGCGCTCGGGATGCCGCGGACAGGGGGCGCTCTGGTCGAGCCGCGATGCCTTGAACGACGTGCCGAGATCCTGAGCGCGGCCGGATCGGCATCGGCTTTCCTGCGCTTTGACCGCCCCGGAAGGAACTGATCTTCCGCTCTGCTACGACGCGCCGCCGCCGGGGCGCGGCCGGCGCGACGGACACCTCACCCCGGCGCCGGTCGTCCCGGACCTGCGCGTCCGCGCGGCCGCAGCGTTCGGCCGAGCGACCGTGATCGGGAGGTGCGCGCGTCCGGCGTCGCCCGCGCTAGGAATCCGCGGTCCGGCGCCCGATCTCGCTGTCGAGATACACGGACCAGTCCGACAAGGTCGTGAGCTGCGAGCCGAACATCTTGCTGACCTGGTAGTAGCCCAGGGCGCGATAGCTCTCGAACTGGCTCTCCGAGAACCACTGGTTGGCCGTGCTCTCGTGCGGGAAGGCCGGGCTGGTGGCGCCGTAGGCGCGGACTTCGGCGGGGATGTCGTCGAGGAAGCTCGGCTTGATGTAGATCAGCGAGGCCGCGTCGCGGCCCCCCGGATACGCGATCGTACCCCGCGCGTAGCCCAGCGCACCGGCACGCTTGCCCTCGCGCTCGATCGTCGCGCGGGGGAGAATGCGCATCTCGCCCATCTGGACCTTCGCCAGCCCGTCCACCTCGGCCTTCCGGATCACGTTGCCGAGGTCGAAGAACGTGCAGCGTTCGTCCTGGCCCGCGTCGATCACCACGATCCACGCGCAGCGCCGCCGCAGCATCTCGTAGACGCCGAGATTGTCGAAATGGCCGCCATCCGAGAGGTAGATCGCCTGCCGGACATCGGTGCTGCGGCCGCCGAGCTCGCTCAGGAGCGCGAGCACGGAGTTCCTCGGCTTCGCGAGCTTGAGGTCGTCCCGGCGCGCCACCGCGGGGTTGGGCAGCCAGGCGCCGAGCCGGACGTTGAACAGGGTCATCAGGAACGCGATCAGGCGCGACGAGTGATAGCCCCAGTTCGGGCTGACCGCCGCCCCGGAGATCGTCAGCAGACCGCCCAGCAGCGGCCCTCGGCCCGCGCTGACACGGTCGCCCGGAGTCTCCATCCCGGCATATTGTGACGTGCGGATGTAGGCCCCGCGCGGGCCGACGGTGCCGGGCCGGTCGCGCGCCCTGTCGGCGCGGTCGAGGATCGCCGAGCCGCAGGCGAAGGGTGTCGCGGTGAACGAGGCGGCCTTCCGCTCCGCCCACTCGGTGTGGAGGAGATCCGTCAGATTGAGCGTCATGTTGACGACGGGCAGGAGCCGCTTCTCGGTCCCGAGATCGGCGATGCGCGGGCTGTCCTCCTCGTCGAAGTCCGTGAACGGATCGGCGTCGCGCCGCGTCCGCGCCGAGCCGAGGAAGCCCCGGGTCAGGCGGTTGCGGTAGACGCCGTGCATGGAGAAGCGGTTGACGTTGACGCGGCCGAACAGCCAGACGGCCCCGGCCAGGATTGCCGCCACCGCGACGTCCAGGATCACGATCATGCCGTAGGGGTTGATGCCGCAGACGGAGCCGGCATCCGCGCCGGTGTCCGCGCCGCCGAGCGCCCGGCGCGGCAGCAGGCAGTTGCCCCACCAATCGTGCGCCTGGCCGAGGAAGCGGCCGAGGCACCAGCCCATCAGGGCGAACAGGCTGATCCCGAAGACCGCCGCCATCGCGCTGAGGCCGATCATCACGAGGTCGTCCATGCGTCCCTTGGCGGCCAGGGACTGCGCGCGTACGAAGACCTGCTTGCCCAGGAAGGCGGCGGCCGGGCCGGTGGCGAGGGCGCCGAGCGCACCGAACAGGGCGGGGATCTGCGCGTCCTGGCGGCCGAGGGCGTCGGCGGACAGGACGAGGCAGCACAGGCACAGGCCTGTCCAGCCCATCGCGGCCAGCAGGAGCTGGCCGTCGACCCGCGCGACCCACTCGCGGTCGAGGTCGGCGCACTCGGCGCTCTTCCGGAACCCGATGAAGATGACGCTCTGGAGAAGGTGGATGACGATCAGCGCCGGCGGGGCCGCGACCGTCAGGATCTGAGAGACCTCGGCCTTCGCGGCGTCGAAGCCGGCAGCGGAGCCACCGACCAGCCAGCCGATGGACGCGTCGGCGCAGACGCAGATCAGCCCGGCCGAGACGAGGCTGCTGGCGAGCCAGGGACCGAGATTCCGCTCGTACAGCCAGAGGCCCGGATGGCCCTTCGAGGTCTGCCAGATCAGGCCGCTGAGATAGGCCGCGACCTGCACGGCGAAGTAGGCGAGGCCCAGGCGGCACAGGGAGAGGCCCGAGACCGGCAGCGGCTGCTCGAACAGCGCGCGGAGCGTGAACGGCAGCGCGAGGGCCCAGACGCAGGTCGGCGCGATGATGCAGGCCGCGATCCGCGCCGGGGACGCGTACGCCGTGACGCCGCCCGTCCGCGGCCGATGGCTCGGCAGGAGGGTGCAGGCGCTGAACGTCGCGACGAACAGCGCCGCGCTGCCGAGCACCAGGGGCAGCCACAGCGTGCTGCCGCTCGCAGCCTCAAGCGCCGTCCGGTAGGCGAGCAGCGCGAGGGGGACGAACAGCAGCAGCGGGAAGATGATCAACCAGTTGAGGATCGTGTTCCGGATGTAGAGAACGATGCCGGCCCAGGTGTCGCGCGACAGGATCCCGACCTCCGGGGTCAGGTAGTTCGTGTAGCGCCGCAGCTTGGCGAAGATCTCGTTGCCCGAGCCGCCGAGCTGGCGCTCGGCCTCGGCGATGCTGCCGCACTGACGGATGAACGTCTGCAGCCAGCCGCCGGCGAAACCGCCCCCCGATACCGTCGACAGGTAGTGGAACTCGCCGAGCATCCGCCGGCTGGCCAGGGCCTGCAGGGCGCCGAGGCAGAAGGTGGCGCTGCGGATCCCGCCGCCGGACAGGCACAGGGCGGCGAGCCGGGCCTGGTCGGCCCGCGCCTGCCAGGGCGCGCGATCGCCGGACTCCGGCGGCCCGCAGAAATGATCCATCTCCTCCGCGAGCGCCTGCTCGGTGTCGAGGAACCACGCGTCCCGGCCCGTCGTCAGGGCGGGCAGATGGTGGGGAGAGGCATCCGCCTGGATGTCCGCGACACTGGCGCTCATCGCTCCTCCTATCGCCCGCTATCGCCCGCGCGGTGCCGGACCGTGCCGGACTGTGCCGGACTGTGCGGTTCAGCCGCCGGGGCACGACAGCGACCGTACCCCGGCCGTCCTGATCGGTGACCTCTCGAACATCTCCCCGCCCGATGTCGAAACAAGTGACGATAAAATTTTACGGAATCAGTAACCGCTATATAAACGATATCGAGAATAACGATCGGGAGAACAGGTTACCCGAATCAGCATTGCGGCCGAGCAGGGGCGCCGCACGACCGAAGCCCGAAACTACCGGCGCGCCGACCCTCACAGAAAAACTGTATTCGAACATCATCCATTCGAATGACGCGCGCATGGGGATCGGCGTTTATTGAAATCGGCGAGACGCTTCGCGAAGGCAGGGTTCCCGCCATGTCCCAGGTGCGATCGTGACCCGCTCCCAGGCCGCCCGCCAGACCGCCCGCCACGCCGCCCGCCACGCCGCCCGCGTCGTCGCGCTCACCGCGGCGATCCTGCTCCCGGCGCAGGCCGGATCGCGCGCCGCCGACCGAGGACCGACAGACAGGCCGGGTGACGGGCCGGCAGACGGGCCGAGCGACAGGCCGGACGGCACCCCGCACTTTCTCGAACAATCCTGGACGCCGCAGGAGCGCGCGTGGTTCTACCGGGCGAGCCAGGGCTCGCAGATCATGCCGTATGCCTGGTTCATGTCCCTGGAGCGCCCGGACGACGACACGCTCTTCGTCGCGGACGGGCTCGCGCGCTTCGGCTACCTGCCGAACCCGTACGACGGGACGCGCGGATCGGACCGCAGCGGGCTCCCCATCGGGTTCGTGAAGGACGTCGACGATCGCGGCGAGTGGATCGGCATGACCTGCGCCGCCTGCCACGTGAACCGGGTCGACCTGCGCGGTCGGTCGATCCTGATCGACGGCGGCCCGGCCGATGCCGACATGTTCGCCTTCATCGAGGAACTCGGCCGCGCCCTCGCGCGGACGCGCGACGACCCGGCGCGCTTCGAGCGCTTCGCCCGCCGCGTCATCCCGGCGGAACTGTCGGCGCCGGGGACGGGCCCGTCCGAGCCCGACCGCCGCCGCCTGCGGGCCAGCCTGACGCGGCTGGCCGAGGACTTCTCCCGTTACGTCGCGTCGAGCCGGACCGCGGTGCCCTGGGGGCCGGCACGCCTGGACGCGTTCGGCATGATCTTCAACCGGGCGACGGGCATCGATCTGCGCGACCCGCACAACATCGCCCCGCCCGACGCGCCCGTCAGCTACCCGTTCCTGTGGGATACGTCGTGGCACGACCGGGTGCAGTGGAACGGCTCGGCCGCGAACGGGCTCGCCGTCGAGCGCCTGGGCCGGAACGTCGGCGAGGTGCTGGGGGTCTTCGCCCGCACCGACATCCGGGAGCCGACCCTGCCGCCGCTCTGGTTCGAGACCTCGGCGGACCGGGTCAACCTCCTGCGGATCGAGAACCAGCTGGGCGCCCTCACGGCGCCGGCCTGGCCCGACCGGATCGCGCCGCGCACCGAGGCGCAGGTCCGGGACGCCGCGGCCGGCAAGGTCCACTACGACCGGTACTGCCTGTCCTGCCACGCGATCGCCCCGACCGGCGCGAACCGCACGCTGACCGTGACCCTGACGCCGCTGGCGGAGATCGGGACCGACCCGAAGATGGCGACGAACGCCGTGTCCCGGCGCGCGCGGACCGGGATCCTCGAAGGGATCCGGATGCCGTTCCTGGCGACGACGCCGCCGCTGGCCGCCGAGACGAGCAGCCTCGAACTCGTGGCCACGCTCGTCGCCGGCGCGATCCTGGCGCCCCTCGACCGTGGACCGGACCCGGCGGGCGTCGGGGCGGACCAGACCGTCATCCTCGACCGGCTGCTCAAGCGCGGCACCGCCGCCCTCGAGGCCCGCAACGCGATGCTCGACGACGTCTCGACCGCCGGCGGCAAGGGCCTCGTCGCCGCGTTCGTCGGGTCGCGGAGAGACCGCGACCTCATGGTCTACAAGGCGCGGCCGCTCAACGGCATCTGGGCGACGGGCCCGTACCTGCACAACGGCTCGGTGCCGAACCTGTACGAACTCCTGCTGCCGTCCGGCCGGCGATCCAAGACGTTCCGGGTCGGCAGCCGGGAGCTGGACGAGGACCGGATCGGGTTCCGGTCCGATGTCGGGCCGTTCCTGTTCGACACCGCGCTGCCGGGCAATGCCAATACCGGCCACGAGGGGCCGACCTACGGGACCGAGCAGCTCGACGACGCGCAGCGCCGGCAGCTCCTGGAGTATCTGCGAACCCTGTAGGCGCACTCCGCGGTTTCGATTTCTATCTTATCAGTATTGATTTGTCGTTCGATTGCATCCGTAATGGAACAACCGATTTCGGCACCTGTCGGTCCGACCGGATGGCTGGAGATCTGACAACACTCAAGACTCGCACTCAGCGCGGAGCGTGGCCATGCAGGATCTCGAGGCGTATTCGGTTCTGGTGGGGTCGATCTACGACCGCGTCGGCCAGCCGGAGGAGTGGTCGGCGCTCCTGGAGGATCTGACCGATTTCGTCGGCGGCCGGGTCGGCCAGCTCGCCGTGTTCAGCCTCGACGGGAACCGCAAACCGCTCTGGGCGGTGTCCGGCTTCGAGCGGTCGCGGTACCGCGAGTTCCTCTACCGACACGCCACCGAGGATCCGCGCCTCCCCTACATCCTGTCGAACCAGGGCAAGGTCATCCGCGCCGAGGAGGGGGTCGACGCGGTGCAGTTCCGCGAGTCCGCCCTGTTCAAGGAGGTCGTGCAGCCCTTCGAGATCGAGCACAGCCTCGTCACCTACTTCGCCAAGGAGGCCGACGTCATGGCGACGCTCGCGGCGATGCGGGGCGAGGAGGGCGGCCCGTTCCGGTCCGACGAGGTCCGGCGCCTGGCGATGCTCGTCCCGCACCTGCGCCGGGCCTTCGAGCTGTACGCGCTGATGCGGCAGGCCTCCGAGCGCACGTCCGATCTCGCCTCCGCCCTGGACCTGCTCGACGCCGCGGTGATCCTCACGGATTCCGACCTGCGCGTCGCGCACGCCAACCGCGCCGCCGAGGCGCTGGCGCGGTCCCGGACCGGCCTGTCCTTCGTGAAGGGCAGCCTCGTCCTCAAGGACAGCCAGACCGGGCGGCGGATCGCCCGCGCGGCCGGCGAGGCGCTCGCGGCCGCGAGCGGCGACGTCGCGATCACGCAGGCCGACCACATCACCGTGACCTGCGGCGAGAGCGGCATGCCCTACCGGGTGTCGCTGCACCCGCTGTCGAAGCGGCCGGCCGGCACCGGGTCGAAGGTGCGGGCCGAGCTGGCGATCGTGATCCGGACCGGGACCCCGAAGGTCCAGGGGAGCAACGCCGCGCGGCTGCAGAAGCTGTTCGGGCTGACCGTCGCCGAGTCGATCCTCGCCAACGCGGTCGCTTCGGGACGGTCCCTCGACGACCACGCCCAGGACCGCGGCATCGCGATCTCGACCGCCCGCACCCAGCTGCGCGCCCTGTTCGCCAAGACCGAGACGCACCGGCAGGGCGAGCTCGTGGCGCGCCTGCGCGAGGGGCTGGACGTCTCGCTCAACTGACCACCGGGCGCCGGGCCGGACGGCCCGCGCCGCTCCGCGAACGCCACAGGAGGTCGTGCATGCGCGCCGCCGCTCCCGAGACGCCCTGCCTCGCCTTCCTGGAGGCCCTGCCGGTGGCGGAGCGCTGGCAGCGCGCCCGGGACTGGATCGCCCGCGCGCCCCGGCCCTTCTTCGCGCAGCTGCGCGCGCGGCGGACCGCCCTGGATTGCGGCGCGGCCATCCTCGTCGCCGGCCGCGCCGAGGTCGAGGAGATCCTGTCCCTGCCGCAGGTCTTCTCCGTCGCGCTCTACAAGCCCAAGATGGGCGAGTTCATGCTGGCGCTCGACGGCACGGAGGTGAATTACCGCGACAAGGCGGTCATGCGCGCCGTGCTGTCCTGGCGCGACCTCCCGGCGATCCGCGCTCTGGCGGGCGCCGAGACCGACGCGGCCCTCGACGCGGGCCTCGACCAGGGGCTCGACCAGGGGCTCGACCAGGGCGGCGGATCCATCGACGTCGTGGCGTCGGTCTCGCGCCGCGTGCCGCTGCGGATCGTGCAGCGCTTCTTCGGGTTCGCGGCGCCCGATGCCGACCTGCTGCGCTGGTCGTACGCGAACCAGTTCGACCAGTTCAACAACCTCCCCTTCGACGAGCGCCCGGACGCCGACGCGATCCACGCGGCGGCGGATCTGGCGCGCCAGGAGATGCGGGCGGCCTTCGCCAGGATCATCCCGGCGCGCGTCGCGGCGATCGAGGCCGGTGCCGACCTGCCCGACGACGTCCTCACCCGGCTGCTCCGGCTGCACCTGCCGGCGGCGACCGGCTTCGGCATGGACCGCGTCGTCATCAACGTCGGCGGCCTGCTGATCGGGGCCATCGAGACCACGTCGGAGGCGGTGGTGCACGCCCTCGCGGAGCTCCTCGGCCGGCCGCAGATCCTCGCGGCGGCCCGCGCGGCCGCCCGGACCGGCCCCGCCGCCTTCGACGGCTACGTGTGGGAGGCGCTGCGCTTCGCGCCGATCGTCGCCTTCATGTTCCGCCAGGCGGAGACCGACCACGTGCTCGGCCGGGGCAGCCCGGCCGAGAGCCGGATCGCCAAGGGCCGGGTCGTCCTGCCCCTCAGCCTGTCGGCGATGTTCGACGCGACCGGCGTGCCCGACCCGGACCGCTTCGACCCGGACCGCCCGGAGCAGACCTATCTCCATTTCGGCCGGGGCCATCACGAGTGCCTCGGCCGCTACGTGGCGGGCGCGATGGTCCCGGAGATCGTTCGCCGCATCCTCCTGCGCGACGCCGTGCGGGCCGAGGGCGCGGTCGAGGACGGGGGCACGCCGTTCCCGACCGCGTTCCGGATCTCCTGCGCCGGCCGGCCGGCGGGGGCCGCCGGGCCCGGTTAGCCCGGCGCGCGCAGGACGTCGCCGACACCGCGCCCGGTCCCTCCGTCGCGAGCCCGGGCGGCGCGCGACCGCGCGCGCCCGGATCCGGGGCGTCGCCCGGAGCCCCGCCCGATCGGCGCCCGGCCGCGCGCAGGTGCCGGCCGTCCCATCAAGGCTTCGTCACCGCAGAGCCCGGAGCATCGACATGGCATCCTTCCAGGATTTTCAGAACGGCTACGAGCGGACCTGGGCGTCGCTCCAGATCCGGCCGGAGAAGCTCGCGACCGTGCGCAAGCTCGCGCAGCAGCTCGCCGCCGGCAAGCCGCGCTACCAGGAGATCGAGGCGCGCACCGGCGTGCCCTGGTGGTTCATCGGGCTCTGCCACTACCGGGAATCAGCCTTCGATTTCGACACGTATCTCGGCAACGGACAGAAGCTCGGACGGCGCACCACGATCGTCCCGAAGGGGCGCGGGCCGTTCACGGGGCCGCAGGCCTTCGTCGAAGGGGCGGTCGACGCGCTGCGCCTCCAGGGCCTGGTCGGGCTCGGCGACTGGAGCGTCGCGCGGGCCCTCTACCGGCTCGAAGGATTCAACGGCTACGGCTACCACGGCCGGGGCGTGAACTCGCCGTATCTCTGGGGCGGATCGACGGCCTACGGGCCGCCGGGCGCGCGCGGCGGCAAGTTCGTGCGCGACCACGTGTTCGACTCGAACGTGGTCGACACGCAGATCGGCACCGCGGTGATCCTGCGGAGCCTCATCGACCTCGACGCGACGGTCGCGCTCGCGGCGCCGCGCGCCGTCGAGGCGGCCGTGTCCCGCGAGCCCGACGACGAACTCGCCGACAGCACGCTCTGGGTCCAGCAATCGCTCAATCGCCTCGGCGCGACGCCGCCCCTCGTCGAGGACGGCCGGAACGGGCCGCGGACCATGACGGCCGTCGCGACGTTCCAGGCGCGGTGCGGTCTGGACGATACCGGCCTCGCGGACGCGCGCACGATCGCCGCCATCCAGGAGGCGCTGCGGCCGGCGGCGCCGGACCACGCGGTGCTGACGCGGATCCAGGACCTGGAGCGACAGCTCGCCGCGAGGGCGGTCACCCCGATGCAACCTGCCTCGATGCCCCCGGTGGTGATCGCGCCGGCCGCGCCGCCCGCCGACGTCGCGGCGCGGCTCGACGAGTTCCTCCAGGCCCTGCGCCGACAGATCGACGGTGCGCGCCTCCCGACCGCCCCGATCTTGCCCGGCCCGCCCGCGGCGCGTCCCGACGGCGCGGTCCTCGGGCCGGTCAACGGCGCGCTCGGGCAGACGATCGGGCAGCTGCTCTCCGGCAAGAAGTCGGCGATCGGCATCATCGGCGCCGTCGCCACGCAGATCCTGTCCCAGGTTCCGCTCAACACCGGTCTCGGGCAGGTGCTCGCACAGCTCACGCCCGCCTTCGGGCTGAGCCCCTACACGATGCCGATCTTCATCGGGCTGACGGCGTGGGGCGCGCTCGGAAAGTTCGAGAAGTGGAACGCACGCGGGGGGCAGGCGACCCCGTAGCGCGCGGCGGTTCTCCGGGAAGTCCGACGCTCACGACGCGCCGCGCCCGCTCACTCGGCGAGCACGAAGGCGAGGCCGAGGATCGCCACCAGCAGAGCCCCGCCCGCGAGCTCCTCGCGCGGCTCCTCTGCGAAACGCGCGGACCGGCTCGCGCTGGCGATCCCAGCTGCGGCGAGCCCGATGATCAGGAAGCCGAGGCCGAGCAGATCGGTCGTCTGAACGGACGGTAGCATCGGTGGTCCTCCGTCAGAGGTGCCTCTCACCCCTCTGGCCAAACCCAGTGCGCCTCGACATGGGCGATCAGCCCGAGCGCGTGATCGCGGACGAGGATCGCGGCCCGATCCGCGTCGCGTGCCTGCAAGGCGGCGATGATGGCGGCATGCTCGCGCATCGAGTCCTCGAGCCTCCCGGCCCGATGGAGGAAGGCCGACCGGATCGCCCGCATGTGGATGAACAGGTTGGTCGTCATCTCGACCATCAACCCGCAGCCGCCGAGACGGATGATCGTCCGATGGAAGTCGAGGTTGGCCTCGTCGTAGGCCTTCAGATGGTCGGGCAGAGTCGCGATATCGAACGCCTCGAAGGCCCTGCCGAGCGCGCGGAGATCGGCATCCTCGGCGTTCCGTGCGGCGGCATGGGCCGCCATGCCTTCGAGTGCGGCCCAGACGGTGATCATCTCGACGATCTCGCGCTTGTTCTTGCGCGTCACGAAGAGGCCGCGGCGCGGCACCGTGGACACGAAGCCCTCCCGCTCCAGGAGCGTCAGGGCTTCCCGGACCGGCGTGCGGCTGATGCCGAGATCCTGCGCGATCTGGTGTTCGTGCAGCCGGATCTGCGCCGATCCGGCGTAGAGATCCATCGCCAGGATCGATTGCTTGATGCTGTCGTAGGCCTGTTCACGCAGACTCAGCGTCTGTCCGATCGAGGCTAGACCCAGAGAGGTCTCGGAAGGCTGCAGCACAGTCGAACTCCGGGAACGCGAGAATGGATTCTGGCCTCAGGTCCTGGAATGGCGCCGAGCGCGGCCGGGCTATCGCGTGAGAGCGAGGCGCCAGGAAAGCCGCCCCTCGCCCGATCGTCGATGCGCGCCCGAACATGCGCGATCGTCCGCGGCGCCCTGCGTCTCGACGAGACGGTCTCCGTGCGGGCCAGCTGCCCGGTGCTGGCCGACCCGGCTCCGGAATTCCGGAGCCGGGTCGGGGAGGCTTCGCCCCGGCCGCGGAGCGGCCGGGGCCGTCGCTCAGGCGTGGGCCAGCTTCATCGCCGGAGCCGCCGCGTCGTTGTTCGCCGCGTGGTGCTGCTTGAGCATCGGCCGCAGGACCGCGATCGCCAGGACGGCGGCGATCAGGTCCATGGTCGCCACCGTGTAGAGGACGGTCGCCCAGGTGCCGGTCGCCTGCATGATCAGGTTGCCCACCGGCACGAACAGCGCGGCGAAGCCCTTGGCGCAGTAGAGCACACCGTAGATCTTGCCGATGTGCTTCGAGCCGAAGGTGTCGGCGGCCGTGGCGCTGAACAGCGAGTAGACCTCGCCCCAGGCCAGGAACACCACACCGGACAGGATCACGAAGGCCCACGGGTTGGAGCCGAAGTAGCCCAGCGCCACGATGCCGATACCCTCCATCGCGAACGCGATGAACATCGTCTTCTCACGGCCGATCCGGTCCGAGACGAACCCGAAGAGGGGGCGCGAGATGCCGTTCATGATCCGGTCGAGCATCAGCGCGAAGGGCAGCGCGGCCATGGCGAAGAAGTACAGGTTGACCTGGAAGTTCTTCACCCCGAGATCCTGCGCGATCACGCCGAGCTGGGCCACGGCCATCAGGCCGCCCGTCACCGTGCAGGTGAACATCAGCAGCATCACGTAGAACACGGGGGTGCGCAGCGCCTCGCCCAGGGTGTAGTCGCGCCGCGACTGCAGGACCTTGGTGGAGAAGGGCACCTGATCCTTGCGCGGGGCGCGCATGGCGATGGCGGCGGCGATGATGATGGCGCCCTGGATCAGGCCGAAGACGAAGAAGGCCTGGGCGTAGTTGCCGCCGTCGATCATCTTGGCGATCGGCAGGATGGTGAGCGCCGAGCCGGCGCCGTAGCCGCCCGCCGTGAGGCCGACCGCGAGGCCGCGCTTGTCCGGGAACCACTTGAGCGCGTTGTTGACGCAGGTGGCGTAGACGCAGCCGACGCCGATACCGCCGGCCACCGAGCCGAGGTAGAAGCCGCTCAGGCTGGTGGCGTAGGAGTTGATGACCCAGGCCAGGCCCGTCATCAGACCGCCGAACATGACGACGCGGCTCGGGCCGTACTTATCGATGAAGTAACCCTCGATCGGAGTCAGCCAGGTCTGGACGACGACGAAGATCGTGAAGGCGACCTGGATCGCGGCGCGGTCCCAGCCGAAGGTCTTCTGAATCTCGGGGACGAACAGCGTCCAGGCATACTGGATGTTCGCCGCTGCAACCATGCAGATCACGCCGAGCACGATCTGCAGCCATCGATTTGTACTGGGTACTGCCGTAGCCGGCGTGGCATTTGGCATGGCCATGAGCTTCCTCCCTCATTCCTGCGCTGACATTCAGCGACGTGCTATAGGATTGGCGTGCACGCCGACGAATTCCTTGCCCGCGCCGGAACCTTATGTCGGGTTCCGAAATTGGCACGGCGGCATGCATTATTCTGTGTGCCAGGAACGTATGGCAAGCAGAATAATTCATCCATTTCGGCCGAGAATTCGGGATTAGAGGGCGATCTCGCGCGTGCTACCGGATCGCGCGGCCGGCCGCCGCTCTCGCGGATGCCCGTCCTCGGTGTGCCGGCGCCATCTGAGACCCGGCCCGCGGCGTCGGCGCGATCCCCAGCTTTGAGGATCGGACGACGTGATCGCTCGGCCCTGAACAGCACCGATGCAGACGATCGGCCCGGATTGGGGGGATCGACGGGCGACGCGGACGGCGGCGCCGGGTCGCGGGGCGCGTCAGGGAATCAGCTTGCCGGGATTCATGAGGTTCCGGGGGTCGATCGCGCGCTTCAGGGTCCGCATGAGGCCGAGCGCCTCCGGCCCGTGCTCGCTTTCCATGAAGCGCATCTTCTTCTGGCCGATCCCGTGCTCGCCCGTGCAGGTGCCGCCCAGGTCCAGCGCGCGGGCGACGAGCCGGTCGAGGAAGCCGGCCACCGCGGACATCTCCGCGGGGCTGTCGGCATCGACGAGCGGCAGGGTGTGGAAGTTGCCGTCGCCGACATGGCCGGCGATCGGCGCCGTGAGCCCGGTCGCGGCGATGTCGCGCTTCGTCGCCTCCACGCATTCCGCGAGCCGCGAGATCGGCACGCAGACGTCGGTCGACATGTTCTTGATCGTGGGACCCGGCCGCAGCGCGACCGAGGCCCAGTACACGTCGTGGCGCGCCTGCCAGAGGCGCGCGCGCTCGTCGGCCCCGGTCGCCCAGTCGAACGGGCCGCCGCCGAGATCGGCGGCGATCTCGCCGAACCGCTCGGCCTGCTCGCGCACGCCCGCGTCCGTGCCGTGGAACTCGACGAGGAGCAGCGGGGTCTCCGGCAGGGCGAGCTTCGAGTAGCGGTTGCAGGCCGCCACCTGCACCTCGTCGAGCAGCTCGATGCGCGCGACCGGGATGCCGGACTGGATCGTCAGGATCGTGGCGTCGCAGGCCGCCTTGATCGAGGGGAACGGGCAGATGCCCGCCGAGATCGCCTCGGGGATGCCGTGCAGGCGCAGCGTGACCTCGGTGATGATCCCGAGCGTGCCCTCCGAGCCGACGAGGAGCCGGGTGAGATCGTAGCCGGCCGACGACTTGCGCGCCCGCCGGGCGGTCGTGACGATGTCGCCGTTCGGCATCACCGCGGTGAGCGCGAGCACCGCGTCCTTCATCGTCCCGTAGCGCACGGCGTTGGTGCCCGACGCCCGCGTCGCCGCCATCCCGCCGATCGTGGCGTCCGCCCCGGGATCGATGGGGAAGAACAGGCCGGTGTCGCGCAGGTACGCGTTCAGCGCCCTGCGGGTGACGCCGGCCTCGACCGTGCAGTCGAGGTCGTCGGCATGGACCGCGCGGACGCGGTTCATCGCCCCCGTGTCGATCGAGACGCCGCCGAACGGCGCGTTGACGTGGCCCTCGAGGGAGGTGCCGACGCCGTAGGGCACGATCGGCACGTCGCGCTCGGCACAGGCGCGCACGACGGCCTGCACCTCCGCGGTGGAGTGCGGGAAGACCACGAGGTCCGGCGGCTCGCACAGCGCCCAGGTGAGCTGGTTGGCGTGCTGCTCGCGCACCGCCGGGCTCGCCGTCACCCGGTCCCCGAGCACGGCCCGCAGGGCCTCGGCGAGACCCGCGATCGTCGCCGCGTCCGGGCGAGTCCGCGGGGCGGGAACGGGGGCGTTCATGGGCTGCTCCGATGGGCTCGAACTGGGGCGTCGCCGGGGACGGCGCCGGGGACGGCGTGTCCCGGGGGTCGCGCGGCCCGGCGACACGGCCGCTGCCGGGACGACATGGCGACGCGACCGTAGGTCGATCGGCGGCCGCCCGCCACCCGGGCGCGGCAGGGCGGCGGCGCTGCCCCCTCCCCCCCCGGGTCGCGTTCACCCACCGCGTCTGCCCCGCCGCGTCTGCCCCGCCGCGCCTACTCCGCCGCCCGCGCGCCGCGCGCCGCGGCCTGCTCCAGGTGCCGGTCGTGAGTGAGGCAGAGGACCGTCACCATGGCGGCGAGGCCGGCCGCCGCGATGAGGAGGAGGCCGCCCGTGAAGGTGCCGGTGGCATCCTTGATCGCGCCGACCGCGTAGGGCGCGGCGAAGCCGGAGAGGTTGCCGAGGGCGTTGATGATGGCGATGCCGCCGGCCGCCGCGGCGCCAGACAGGTAGGCGGTGGGCAGCGTCCAGATCACCGGGAGGCCGCCGAAGATGCCGAAGGCCGAGACGCTGAACAGGGCCATCTTGGCGTAGGGATCGGAGACCAGCGCCGCCGCGGCCGTGCCGCCGGCCGCGAGCAGGAGCGCGAAGGCCGCGTGCCCCTTGCGCTCGCCCCTGCGGTCCGAGGAGCGCCCGAGGGCGAGCATGCCGACGATCCCGATCGCGAAGGGGATGAGACTGACGAGACCCGTCTGGAGGTTCGTGAGGTCGAAGCCCTTGACGATCTGCGGCAGGAAGAAGCTGAGCCCGTAGAGCAGCGCCACGTTGCCGAAATACACGAAGGCGACGGCGAGCACGCGCCGGTCGAGGAGCGCCTCCGCGACGCTGTAGCGGCGGGCGGATTCGCGCGCCCGCCGCTCCTGCGCGAGGCGCCCGGTGAGCCACGCGCGCTCGTCCTCGGGCAGCCAGGCCGCCTGCGCCGGCCGGTCCGTCAGGAAGGCCAGGACGATGCCCGCGAGGATGACGGCGGGCAGCGCCTCGAGGACGTAGAGCCACTGCCAGCCCTTGAAGCCCCAGACCCCGTCGAGGCCCAGCAGCGCCCCCGAGACCGGCGAGCCGATGACGCTCGAGAGCGGGACCGCGGCCATGAAGGCGCCGATGATACGCGCGCGGTAGCGCGCGGGGAACCACAGCGTGAGGTAGAAGATGATGCCGGGGAAGAACCCGGCCTCCGCGGCGCCCAGCAGCAGGCGCACGGCGTAGAAGCTCTTCTCGCCGACGATGAAGGCCATCGCGCCCGACAGGAGTCCCCAGGTCAGCATGATGCGGGCGATCCACACCCGCGCCCCGACCCGCTCCAGGATCAGGTTCGACGGCACCTCGAAGACGAAGTAGCTCAGGAAGAAGATGCCGGCCCCGAGCCCGTAGGCCGTGGCGGAGATGCCGAGGTCCCCGTTCATGGTCAGCGCGGCGAAGCCGACATTGACCCGGTCGAGGTAGGAGATGAAGTAGCAGGTGATCAGGAGGGGCAGGAGCCGCCTGCTGACCCGCCGGATGGCGCGCGCTTCCACATCCATCGTCGCCCCCTCGAGGATCCGGAACGGACGCCGGGCGCCCGATCCGACCGGGCCTCCGGTCAATTCGCGGGAGACATAGCCGGGCCGTCGGCGCCCCGATAGGAGCGGACGCGGTGCGGCGGCGGGCGCCTACGCGCCGGGGCGGGATCCGGCCCCGCCGCGACCGAGCGCGTCGAGCAGGAGGTCCGCGACGGCCCGGGGCTGCTCCTGCTGAACCCAGTGCCCCGCCCCCGCCACGAAGTGGCAGCCGACCAGGCCCGCGCCGGCGGCCTCCTTCATGCGCTCCAGCGCGCCCGGCGCCTGGAACGGGCCCCAGTCGCGCGCCCCGGACACGAACAGGAGGGGGACCTCGATCCGCCGGCCGGCGAACCGCGCGAGGTCGCGGTCGATGCTGCCATCCATGCGGCACCGGTAGCCCTGGAGCGCGCCCTGGAAGCCGGAGCGCGCGTACTCGGCCGCGTAGACGGCGAGTTCCGCTTCCGTCAGCCAGGCGCAGTCCGCGCCGCCCCGCTCCGGCATCTCCGGCGCCACGGTCGCGGGCATCGTCCGGCCTTCATCCATCACGTAGTAGGTCGGCATCTCGGCGAGGGCCTCGGCCGTCCAGCCGGCGAGCGCGCGGGGTCGATTGTCCGGCCAGTCCGCGCTCTTGTGGTGGAAATAGGCGCGCAGGAACGCGGCGAGGCCCTGGGGACTGCGCTCCATGTCGGCGGCGGCGCGGCGCGTCGCGTAGTAGCGGTGGTAGTGCGTGCGCGGGCGCGGCAGGGCGGCCAGCGCCGCGTGGATCGGGTCGTCGGCCGGCGTCCGGAGGCCGCCGGCCAGGGCGTCGAGCCCCGGCGCCCCCGCGAAGGGCGCGCTCATGAGGGCGACCATGCCGAAGAGATCGGGCCGCGCCAGGGCGCAGTAGCCGCAGACCCAGGACCCGTAATCGTGTCCGACGAGCGCCGCGACCCTGTCGCGCTTCAGGGCGCTCATCAGGCACAGCAGGTCGAGGAGAAGGTTGTGCAGCCGGTAGGGCGCGAGGTCGTCCGCGAAGGCGACCGGCGCGTCCGCGGTGCGGCCGTAGCCCCGGAGGTCGGGGGCGACGACGTGGTAGCCCGCCGCGGCCAGCGCCGGCATGACCTTCCGCCAGGAATAGGCGATCTCGGGGAAGCCGTGCACCAGGAGGATGAGCGGGCGGTCGGGACCGCCGTCGCCCGCCTCCAGCACGTGCATGCGCAGGCCGTTGACGCCCTCGACGAAGCGGGCGCGGATTCCGGCCGGGAGGGCGGCCGGATCGAGCGGGGGCAGGACGTTCGTCACCATGGCCGCGCGCTCCCGTGCCGATTGTTCGACGGCCGCCGAGCGTACACGCTCCGCGATCCGACCGCGAAATCCGACCCGCGCGCATCCGGCCCCGCCCCACCTCCGCGCCCGGTCGGTGCGCCGCCGAACCGTCAGGCGGTCAGGGCGGCGGGGGCCTGCCGGTGCCCGGCCTCGGCCCGCCACGCGTCGCGCTCGGCCTCCAGGCCCTGGATCCGGGCATGGAGCTGCCCGGCATCGATGGCCGTCTCCATCAGCATGTCCTGCGCGCTGGCGAGCTGCTCGCGCAGCTCGGAATTCTCGGTCACGAGGGTCAACAGGATCGCCGCCACGTCGTCGCCCATTCGTCCACCTGCCTCACCGTCCGGGGTCGCGGCTGGTAGGACCGGCATGGTTACCGCTCCGGAAAGGATGGCGGCCGGGCGCCCGCGCCGAGGCCACTGTCCACAGCCGGATGGCGCCGGCCGCCGGGAGGCCGCCCGCGGGCCGCCCCGTCTCAGCCGCAGGAACAATCGTCCGTGCGGGAAGATGCCGTCATGCGCACCCCGCGCGAACGGAGCTGCTCGCATGTTCATGAAGCTCGACCGCCTTCAGGCCGAACTGCCACAGCCGAAGAAGCCCGATCCCAACGCGGCGGCCGCGCTGCAGGAGCTGCTCGGCGGCAAGTACGGGGAGATGTCGACCCTCGGGAACTACATGTTCCAGAGCTTCAACTTCCGCAACAAGTCGAAGCTGCGCCCCTTCTACAGCCTCGTGTCGAGCATCTTCGCCGAGGAGCTCGGGCACGTGGAGCTGGTCTCGACCGGCATCGCGATGCTCAACAACGGCCCCGGCGACGACACCGAGGAGGTCGACGTCTCGAAGGCCCCGTTCCACGACATGCAGGACATCCGGCTCGCCGGCAGCTTCCTGAGCAACGGCGGCGGCGCGACACCGGTCAATTCCAACGCGCAGTCCTGGAACGTCGACATGGTGACGACGACGGGCAACATCATCATCGACCTGCTGCACAACTTCCACTTGGAGTGCGGCGCGCGCCTGCACAAGCTGCGCGTCTACGAGACCCTGAAGGACCCGACCGGCCGCGAGGTCTGCGGCTACCTGCTCGTGCGCGGCTCGGTGCACGCGCACGCCTACGCGCTGGCGCTCAAGAAGCTGACCGGCGTCGAGATCGAGAAGATGCTGCCGACCCCGAACATCGTTCTCGACAAGATTCCGGAGTGCCAGAAATATCTGCAGGAGGGCTCGCACCGGCGCCTCTACCGCTTCAGCCCGGACGACTACAAGGAAGCGGCCGGCGTCTGGTCGAACGACGAGGTCGCGCTGCCGGGGGATCCGCCCGGCAACCTGGAGGTCGTCGACGGCCTGCCGGAGGGCGGCAAGATCCCGGAACTCGACGGCAATTACGGGGCCTTCGCGCCCAACTACGCCCCCGAGGAGATCTTCGAGATCGCCAGCAAGCTCTACAAGAAGGGGCGCTGAGGCGCGCTGAGAACCGGGCAGGGCCCCGCGGTCTCAGAACCGCGGGCCGCGCCGTCCCCGGTCAGTACCAGTCGTCGTCGTCGGCGGGCGATCCCGGCGGGAGGGGGCCGTCACCCATCACGCCGGGATCCCCGTAGTTGAACGGAGGTCCGTCGAAGCCGACCACACCGTCCGGATTGTCCGGCGTCACGTTGGGGTCGACCTTCAATTCGGTATCCTCGCGCCCGAGCCGTTGATCGAGGCGATCCATGCGCTTGAGATCCTGCTGGATCGGGATGTCCTGCTGGGCCTGCGCGACGATCGCGGGACTTGCGAGGGCGAACACCAGCGCGGCGACGGTCAAGCGTGTCATAGCAATCGGCCCTTCGCGTCCCGGCGCGCTCCTGAAGTCGATGCATACCGTGGACGGACCACCGAGCATAGCATTGACGGCCGTCAACACTAATCGCGCGTGCATGTCGACCGGGCGCGCGCTCGGCGAATGCGCGTCGCCGCCCGGCCCGACCGGATCGAGATCTGCTATCGCGCCGTGAGACGTGCCCTCCCCGCCAGGCATCATGCGGGCACCGTGCAGGCCTCGTGCAGGTCAGATCGCGGAAGGCCGGCAATCCTGCGGGCGCCGGGCCTGACCGGTCAGCGCGGCTGGCGGCCGGCCGGGCCGGCGACGTGCGGGCCGGCGGAGCGGTCGGCCGGCACGGGCCGGTGGTAGGTGACGGAGATCTCGGGCAGCATCACCGCGGTGACGTCGGACAGGCCGTGGCGTGCGGCGGATCCCTGCGCGGAGGCGGGCGTCGCGAGGGCGGCGGCGAGGGTCGCGGCGAGCGCGGCGGCAGCGAACAGGCGGACGGTCATGGCAAACCTCTTCTGACTTCGGCACGAAGTCATCCGGTCAACTGTCGCGAGTGAGGAAGATCGTCGTTCCGGCGGTCTTGATCGCCTCGGCTCTGTCGGGCCGAATGTCATCCTTCAACATGGATGTTAGGCCGGCGGTTGCCGCGAATGCGTGCGACGCCGCACAATCGTCAGTATCGGATCGAGCGCGAGGTCTCTTCGTCGCGCCGGACCGGCCCCTTTTGGGCGCGCCCGGCACCGCGGCTCGATCCGGCGCGGCGACGGCCGGCATCCGCGACTCGCGGGCGCGCCGGGGCGCTCCCGCCGGGATTTCGTGAACGGACGTTCGCTTTCCGTACTCATGTGGCATCGGAGTGGCAGCCGGCGCGCGACGGCTCCGCTACGGTGCGGACGTCTCCCTGAGGCGCCCTCGATGCTCATCCCCGCCCCGACCATCCGCCGTCTCCTCATGCTGGGGCTCGTGCTCGTCGCCCTCGTCGCGCTCGCGGACGGCGTGGCCCGCCACGAGTTGCGCACGGCCGCGCGCGCGATGACCCTTGCCGACGCGGCCCCGCAGACGGAGCGCGCGTCGGATGAGTAGGCGCTCGCCCCTCGCGGCCGGCCAGGCGCTCCTCGCGGCCCTGGCGGGGGCCGAGCCTGCCGCGGCGCTGGCAGCGGAGCCGGCCGACCTGCCGGGCCTGGAGCGGGCGTGGCACGGCTGCGTCCGCGAGGCCTTCGACCAGCAGCCGGCGCACCGGAGCAGGCCCGGCCGGGAGCGGGGCGCCCTGGACGCGTGCAAGCCCCAGGAGGACGCCTACGTGGCGGCCCTGATGGCCGCCCGGCCGATCGACGCGAACCGCCCTGCCCTGGCCTGGGCGCGGACCTGGATGGCCTACGTGGTGGATCCGCTGAGGGACTGGATCGCCGCGCTGCATCGCTGAGCTGTCCCAGCCGCGGCTGGGCGGATGTCGGGCGCGGACGGCCGCCCGCGCGGGGCGGGACGCAAGCAGGTCTCGCGCAGCTCTACCGAAGGTGCGCCCCGAGCATTCGCGCCAGTATTGTGCATCCCTTTCCGATGTTCGCGCGTTCCAATCTCGAACCGGCCGATATTTCGGTGCGATTGTCGACATAGAGGAGGCGCGAATGCTGCGCGGTGGATTGCTGTGGCTGCTGGGAATCCCGCTGCCGATCATCCTGTTGCTGTATTTCCTCGGCGTGTTCCACTAGGTCGCGGCGGACGGTCGTCGTGCCCTACACGGTCGAGATCACTACGCCGCCGGTGCGGATCGACGGCGCCGAGCAGGCCTCGCGGATGTATCAGCTGCCGGACCCGTTCAGCACGCTGGCCGAGGCCAAGGAAGCGGCGATCGCGCATATCGGCGGCCTCGGCCTCGATCCGGCCGGCATCCTCTACACCGTCTTCGATCGCGAGGGGTTCACGGTCGCCTCCAACGCGGATCAGCGCGCCGAGGCCGGATAGAGCGGGCCGGCGGATCAGGGTCCCGTCCCGCTCTGCGGGGCCCTCCGAGCCCGGAGGCGGCCTCCCTGCCCGCCTCCGGCCGGTGCGCGGCCCGGGATCCGTGCGCGAGCGGCGGCCCTGCAGGTGTTCCGGGACACGCCGGACCTGAAAGCTTGGGCGTACATCGGGATCACACCGCGAACACAGTCGCGAACCCGATGGAGACGACGATGACCTGGACCAACCGCATCGCCCTGGCGGCGACCCTGATCGCCGGCGCGGTCGCCCTCGTGACCTACGCGCAGGCCCTCAGCCTACCGGCCCATTTCGCGTGAGCGAGACGGGCCCGGCGGCCGTCTCGCCCACCGTCGCCGCCTGAATGCGCGCCGAACGGTTCCGCGGCGCAGCGTGACTCTTCGCACCGCACGCAGCCGGCCGATCCGGCATCATCATTGCAGTCGGTGATCCCGGGTCTCGCCCGAGACCCGCTGCTCGATGAGAGGCGTGCACGACATGGTCCTGAAGGGCTTCTCCTACGCGATGATCGGCGCCTTCCTGGGCGGCCTCGCGATGACGGTGACCGGCTCGGCCGGGGTGCTGATGGGCTTCTGAGCCGCGGCGGTCCTCGAGGCCGCCCCGGGCGACGGACTGCCCGAACGGACGGCGGGAACGGCGGGGCGAGAGCCCCGCCGTTCCCGTATGCGGACCCGGACGATGCCGCGGTTCGGGTCGAGGCCGTGCTCACGCGACCGGGTCATCCCATCCGATGGCGCGGCGCAGGAAGGTGAGCCCCAGCGCCCGGAACGCCGCCGTCTGCTCGCTGTCCTTGCCGGCGCCGTGCCCGCCGGTCGCGGGCTCGTAGAAGGCGACGTCGCAGCCGAGGACGCGGAGCTTCTGCGCCATCTTCCGCGCGTGGCCGGGATGGACCCGGTCGTCGCCGCGGCTCGTGGCCAGCAGGATCGGCGGGTAGGCCCGCCCGGCCTCGGCGGCGTGGTAGGCGGAGATGCCGGACAGGAACGCCCAGTCCTGCGGGTCGTCCGGATCGCCGTACTCCCCGATCCAGCTCGCGCCGGCCAGGAGCTTCGTGTAGCGGCGCATGTCGATCAGCGGGATCGTGCAGGCCAGCGCCCCGAACCGCTCCGGGTAGCGGGTGAGCATGTTGGCGATCAGCAGGCCTCCGTTCGAGCCGCCCTCGGCCGCGATCCGCCCCGGCCGCGTCACGCCGCGGGCGACGAGATCGGCGGCCACCGCGGCGAAGTCGTCGTGCGCCCGGGCCTTGCCCTCGCGCCGGCCCGCGTGGTGCCACCGGGTGCCGAACTCGCCGCCGCCGCGGATGTTGGCGGTCACGCAGGTGCCGCCCCGCTCCAGCCAGAGCTTGCCCAGCACGGGCTGGTAATCCGGCAGGCGCGAGAGCCCGAACCCGCCATAGGCCGTCAGGTAGACGGGGGCCGCACCGGTCTCGGCTTCCGGCCCGACCTGGCTCCCGACCTGGACATAGGGAACGCGCGTCCCGTCCGCCGACACGGCCTCGTGGCGCGTCACCCGGATGCCGCGCGCGTCGAAGGCCGGGGGCGCCCGACGCAGGACGGCCGGGGCATCGAGCGCGGGCGGGAAGGCGAGCAGCGCCGGCGGCGTCACCGGGTCGTGGGCCAGCGCCAGCAGGGCTCCGTCCGCCCGCTCCGGATCGCCGTCGAGGGGCCAGAGATGGACGGAGCCGAGGGCGGGCAGCCCCGCGAGGGGCCGCTCGGTCCAGCCGCCCGGCCCCGGCTCGAAGACCCGGTAGGTGGGACGCAGGTCCTCGAGCACGTCCACGATCAGCCGCCCGGCCGACCAGAACACCCTCTGCAGGGCGAGCCGCGCGTCCGGCCGCCAGAGGACCGTGAAGGCGCGACCTCCCGCCAGCAGGTCGGGGAGCGCGATCGCCAGCACCGTGTCGGTGTCATGCGCGACGCCGTCCACCGTCCAGGGCCGCCGCAGCCGCACGGACAGGTGGTCGCGGTGCAGCTGGACCCCGGCATGCGTGGGCAGGTCGAGGCGCGCGCGCAGGCCGCCACGATCGCCGATATGGACAGCCGCGTCGAAGAAGCCGAGCTGCTCGACGACCGTGATCCGCTCGGTCCCGGTCTGCCGGTCGGACGCGCCCCAGACCGCCATGCTGGTCTCGGCGGTCTCGAACAGGACGGACGCGTCGCGCGGGTCCGTGCCGCGCGGCCAGAGCCGGACGGTGCGCGCGTAACCGGACCGCGTGGCCATGCCCGGGCCGAGGGCGCTCGACAGGAGCACCGTCTCGCGATCGAGCCACGTCGCGCCGCCCTTGCCCTCGGGCAGGACGAAGCCGTCGGCCACGAAGGTGCGGGTGTCCAGATCGAACTCGCGGATCACGGCCGCGTCCTTGCCGCCGCGGCTGAGGCGGACGAGGGCGCGATCGAGCGCGTCCCTGAGGATCGTCGCCCCGGCCCAGACCCAGTCCTCGCCCTCGGTCGCCGCGAGATGGTCGAGATCGAGCAGGATCTCCCAGTCCGGGACCGCGGCGCGGTAGCCGGCCGCGTCGACGCGCCGCCACAGGCCGCGCGGATGCGCGCCGTCCGTCCAGAAATTGTAGAGCCAGGCGCCGAAGCGCTGGACGAACGGGATGCGGTCCGGCCGGTCGAGAAGCGCGCGGGCGATGTCGCGGTCGCGGAGGAAGCCGGCATCGCCGTAGCGGGCGAGCGTCTCCGCGTTGCGCGCCTCGACCCAGGCGAGCGCGTCGGGCCCGTCGACCTCCTCCAGCCAGACGTACGGATCGTCGTCGGGCCGCGCGAGGGTCGGCCTGGGGTCGGGGTGGGGGTCGGGGTGGAGGTCGGTTGCCGCGGACATCAGTGGGAGCGTAGCCCCTGCGCGCCACCCTCGATAGGCGCGCGGCATTCTCCCGATGAGCGGTCAATCGTCTCGGACGCGCAGATGTTCGCACGCCTCGCGCAGGTGGAAAGGACGATCCGGACACGCGGATCAGGACGTTTCCGCATGCGGGCGGCCGATCTCCTTCCCGAACGTCGCCTCCGCGCGCGCCGTCGACTCGGCCGGCAGGCCGCGCAGGTCTCTCGGGCGCATCTATACTTATCTTTCCAGCATCATTCGGACCATATCAGATTTTTGACTGTTTTCGTTTTTATCAAATCAGCACATATGCCTTGCATTCGCACCGATCATGGTATTCAATGATGGTTCGGTCGCGTACGGTCTGGTTCGTGCTCTGAGTCCCCATGGCCTTACCGAGGGTCGCTGCGATGCGCGTCGTCGAACAGGGGTTGCGCAGGTCTCGGCTCGCCGAGGCGGCGATGGTCGGCGTCGCGGGCGCCGCCGTCCTGGTCTCGGGTTGTCTCGGCATCTCGCCCGGGTGGGCGGTGGACGCGGACGCGGTCGTCGGGACCTGGCGCCTCGCCGCGGCCACGCGCCGGATCGTGGACACGGGAGAGACCATCGACGCCTACGGCGGCCCGAAGCCGACCGGGTGGATCCATTACGGCCGCGACGGGCGCATGATGGTGGTCTGCGCCCACGAAGGCCGGGAGCGGCCGATCGCCAACGACAAGATGTCCGACGCGGACCGGATCAAGCTCCACAAGACCTTCTTCGCCTATGCGGGGACCTACCGGCTCGAGGGCGACCGGATCGTCCACGACATCGACACGTCCTGGAACGAGGCCTGGACCGGGACCTCCCAGGTCCGGCACGTCGCGCAGGAGAACGGGCGGCTCGTCCTCACGACGGTGCCGTTCAAGTTCAACGTCGACGGCAGGATGAGCGTCATCACGCTCACCTGGGAGAAATACCCTTAGTCAAGATCCGGAGCTCCCGCGCCTTCGCACCGTGATCGACCAGAACACTTCACGATGGAGGAAGACATGCTGCGCCCCCACGTCCTGCACGCGACCGTATTCGCTGTCGCCCTGATGACGCCGAGCCTGTGCCGGGCGGACACCGTCCAGGCCGACGCGCAGAGCGCCGCGAGCCAGTGGGACGCGGCGTATAACGGCGGCGACATGGACGCGCTGGCCAAGCTCTACACGCCCGACGCGATCGTCGTCACGAAGGGCGCGCCGCAGACCAGCGACGGCATCCAGAAGTTCTTCGCCGGGCTGAAGGCGAAGGGATGGGACGAGCACAAGACGACGGTCAAATCCGCGCTGCCGAAGGACAACCTGCTCATCGTGTCCGGCCGCTGGGAGATGACCGGCCCCGGGGACGGGGGCGCGAAGAAGAAGTTCGAGGGCAACTGGGTGAACGTGCTGGAGAAGCGCGACGGCGCCTGGCGCACGGTCCTGCACACCTGGAACTGATCGCCTCGCCCGGCCGGGGACGGCCGGGCGGAGCGCCTCCCGGTCTCAGTGGATCGGGCGCGGAACCGTGCCCCGCGCCCGGGCGGCCGGGCCGCCCTCGGCCGGCGCGACGCCGGCCTCCAGGCTCTCCAGGCTCTGGCTGCGCGGCTCGACGCCGAAGGCCGCGACCGCCACGATCTGCAGGGCGAGCAGCCCGATCATCAGGCCGGTCACGCCCGCGATGCCGTAGGTCTCGAACAGGGTGACGACCAGGAAGGGCGTCACGATGGTCGCCCCGCGCCCGACCGTGTTGCACAGGCCCGACGCCCGCAGGCGCACCTCGGTCGGGAACAGCTCGGGGATGTAGATCCCGAACAGCAGGGCCACCAGCACGTAGATCGGCACCGTCAGCCCGAACCCGACCAGCGGCAGCAGGACCGGGTCCAGGGTCATCGGGTAGAGGATCCCGAACAGGATGGCCGTCGCCGAGGCGCCGATGATCGTCGGCTTGCGGCCCCAGCGGTCGGCGGTCAGGGCGCCGATGGCGCTGCCCACCGGCGCGCCGAGCCCCATCAGCAGCGCGTAGCCGAAGGAGGTCGCCACCGAGAGGCCCTGCCGGATGAAGAAGGTCGGCAGCCAGGTCACGAAGCCGTACAGCAGGGTGTTGATCACCACGAGGCACAGGCAGCCCAGCAGCAGGCGCGACAGCAGCGGCGGCCGGAACAGGGCGGCGAGCCCGAGCTGCGTGACGGGCGCGGCCGCGGCGGCGGGCGGCAGCGGCGCGCCGCGGGCCGCCTCGGCCTCGATCGCGCGCATCAGCGCCTCGGCCTCGGCGTGGCGCCCCACGGCCTCGAGCCAGCGCGGCGATTCCGGCAGGCTCTTGCGGGCGTACCAGACGGCGAGCGCCCCGAGGCCGCCCAGCGCGAACATCGCCCGCCAGCCGAAGGTCGGGATGATCAGGTAGCCGATCAGGGAGGCGGCCGGCAGGCCCGTGACGACGAACACCGCCATGAGGCCGAGGAAGCGCCCGCGCGAGCGTGCCGGCACGAACTCGGTCATGGTCGAGTAGCCCACGACGTTCTCGGCCCCGAGCCCCACGCCCATGATGAAGCGCAGCACGATCAGCACCGTCATGTTGGGCGCGAAGGCCGCCCCGATGGCGGCCAGCCCGAAGACCAGGAGGTTGGCCTGGTAGGTGAAGCGGCGCCCGTAGCGGTCGCCGAAGAAGCCCGTCAGGAACGAGCCCGCCATCATCCCCACGAAGGTGGCCGAGACGAACCACGCGTTCTGCGGCAGGGTCGAGAAGCCGCTCTTCAGGGTCGCGCCGAGCACGGTGGCGGCGATGTAGATGTCGAACCCGTCGAAGAACATGCCGATCCCGATCAGCCACATGATGCGGCGGTGGAACGGGCCGATCGGCAGGCGGTCGAGGCGGCCTCCGGCGTTGACCGCCGGGCTCACGGCTTCGGACATGGGGCGTTTCCTTCCTCGGGTTCGGGGCCGGCGCGGAAGGGGTCCGTCTGGCGCGGACCTCGCATCCCCCGCGCCGCCGGTCGTCAGTTCAGGCGGCGCTGGCCGGCCGTGTCGCGGTACCAGTCGAAGGGCCCGTCGCCGGTGGCGACCATCACGCTCTTCACGTCGAAATGGTCGTTGAAGCTCTCGATCCCGCACTCGCGGCCGAGCCCGCTGTCGCCGACCCCGCCCCAGGGCGAGGCCGGGTCGAGGCGGTGGTGGTCGTTGATCCAGACGATGCCGGCCTTGACCGCGTGCGCCACCCGGTGGGCCCGGGCGACGTCGCGGGTGCGCACGGCCGCGGCGAGGCCGAAGGGCGAGTCGTTGGCCAGCCGGAGCGCGTCGGCCTCGTCCTCGAAGCGGGTCACGCTGGTGAAGGGCCCGAACACCTCCTCCTGGAAGATGCGCATGTCGGCGGTGACGTCCGCGAACACGGTGGGCTCCACGAAGTAGCCGCCCTCGAAGCCCGGCACCCGGGCCGCCCGCCCGCCCGCCACCGCGCGGGCGCCCTGGTCGCGGCCGTAGCCGGCATAGGCGAGGACGCGGTCCCGCTGGCGCTCGGAGATGACCGGCCCGAGCTGGGTCGCCGGGTCGAAGGGGTCGCCGAGGCGGATCGCGGCAGTCTTGGCGGCGAGCCGCTCCACGAACTCGTCGTAGATCGAGGCCTGGACGAGGTGGCGGCTGCCGCACACGCAGGTCTGGCCGGCGCCGATGAAGGCGCCGAAGGCCGCGTAGTTCACCGCCCGCTCGACGTCGAAGTCGTCGAACACCATCACGGGGGTCTTGCCGCCGAGCTCCATGGTCTGGTGGGCGAAGACCTTCGCGGCCGCCGAGCCGGCGATCCGGCCGGCCTCGGTGCCGCCGGTGAGCACGAGCTTGTTGATGTCGCCGTGCTCGGCCAGCGCCTTGCCGGTCGAGGCGCCGAGTCCCAGCACGATGTTGAACACGCCCGGCGGCAGGCCGGCCTCGGTGAAGATCTGCGCGAGCTTCAGAGTCGTGAGCGGCGTGTACTCGGAGGGCTTGACCACCGTGGTGCAGCCGGTGGCGAGCACCACCGCCAGCGACTTGCACAGGATCATCAGCGGGTGGTTGAACGGCGTGCAGTTCGCCACCACGCCGATCGGGGTGCGGCGGGTGTAGTTGAGGTAGTTGCCCTCGACCGGGATGACGTCGTCGCGCCGCGCCAGCGCCACGCCCGCGAAGTAGCGGAAGAAGTCCGGCAGCCGCGAGAGCTGCGCCCGGGTCTCGTTGACCGGCCGGCCGTTGTTGGTGGTCTCCAGCCGGTAGAGCGTGTCGAGGTTGGCCTCGAACGCGTCGGCGAGCCGGTTCACCAGCCGGGCGCGCGCCCGGATGTCCATCCCGCCCCATTCCCGGCCCTCGAAGGCCGCCCGGGCCGCGCGCATCGCCCGGTCGACGTCGGCCGGCCCCGAATTGGGGATCCGGGCGATCACCGCGCCGGTGGCGGGATTGCGCACGTCGATCAGCGTCCCGTCGCCGGCCTCGACCTCGCGCCCGTCGATGAAGTTGCCCCGTGTTTCGACGGTCGGTTCCGGCGCGTGCAGGGTCATGGCGTCTCTCCCGTGTCGGGTCCGTTGTCGGGCCGGGTCGGGCCCGGTGTCGTGTTCGACCGCGTCCCTCGGCTCCGCGCCGGGCGCGGGCTCGTTCAGAGGACGATCGCGCTGCGTTCCAGGGCGGTCAGGATGCGGCGCTCGGCCTGGGCGACGTGCGCGCGCACGAGGCGGCGCGCCCCGCGCCCGTCGCGCCGCTGCACGGCGTCGATGATGGCGGCGTGCTCGTCCACCAGCTGCGCCGGGTCGCGCCCGCGGATGCCGTCGAGGCTGACCCGGACGAGCCGGTCCGCCTGCTCGACGAGGTCGCGCACGGTCGCGGCCATGCGGCGGTTCCCCGACGCCTCGGCGAGGGCGATGTGGAAGGCGCGGTTCTCCGCGATGAAGTCGGCGCCGTCCGCGACGGCGCGGAACGCGTCGAGGGACGCCAGGACGGAAGCGGGCGCGCCGGCCGCGGCCTCGGCCGCGCAGGCCGGCTCCAGGGCGAGGCGCATGCGCAGCAGATCGCGCGCGTCCGCCACCGAAATCGCGTTGATCTGATATCCCTGACGCGCGTAAACCGTGACGAGCCGCTCGCGCTCCAGGCGCAGCAGCGCCTCCCGGACCGGCTGCCGGCTCACGGCGTAGCGCTGGGCCAGTTCCTGCTCGCGCACCTCCGCGCCGGGGCGCAGGACGCAGGCCAGGATGTCGGCACGGATCGCCGCGTAGATGTTGTCTCTGAGCAGCACGCACGGCCTCGTTCGATCGACACATGCTGCCATTCGTGAAATATCACGTCAACCGGATTGCGAGCGAACGCGTCGGATGCGACAGCGTCGTGGAGCCGCCGGCAGAGGCGGCGGGGGAGGTCTCGGATGCAGGCGATGTTCGCGGATGGCCAGGTCGCGGTGACCCTGTCCGGCGAGGGCCCGCCCCTCGTCCTGCTGCACTCGCTGCTCGCCGACCGGACGAGCTTCGACCGGGTCACCCCGGCGCTCGGCCGCGACTTCCGGCTCCTCCTCCCCGACCTGCCCGGGTTCGGCGCCTCCGCGCCCGCGCCGGGCGGCCTCGAGGCCGTCGCCGACCGGGTCGGCGCGGCATTGCGCGCGGCGGCCGGGGGCCGGCCGGCGGCGGGGCTGGGCAACGGCTACGGCGGCTTCGTGCTGCTGCTCTGCGCCCTGCGCCACCCCGACCTCTTCGACCGGCTCGTCTTCGCCGATTGCGGCGCCTGCTTCCCGGAGCCCGGCCGAGCCGCGTTCCGCGGCATGGCCGGCGCGGCGGCCGAGAAGGGGCTCGCGGCGCTCGCCGACACGGCCATGCGCCGGCTGTTCGCGCCCGCGTTCCAGGCCGCGCACCCGGACCTGATGGCCGAGCGCCGGGCCGCCTTCCTGCGCACGGACGTCGACGTGTTCCGGGCGGCCTGCGCGGCCCTGGCCGGCCTCGACCTGCGCGCGCGCCTCTCAGAGATCCGCGCGCCGGCGCTGGTGCTCGTCGGGGAGGAGGACGAGGCGACCCCGCCGGCCATGGCCCGCGAGCTCGCGGCCGGGCTGCCGGACGCGCGGTTCGTGACGCTGCCGGACTGCGCCCACGTCCCGCAGCTCCAGGCCCCCGAGATGTTCGCCCGCGAGGTCCTGGCGTTTCTCCGGCCGGGTGCCGCCTGAGCGGACGCGCGGAACGGTGCTAGGTTCGGCCGCTCCGGCGGGGTCGGCGGCCCCGATCCGCGCGGCCGCGGCGGCGCGCCATCCAGCGAGACGGACATGAAGACATTTTTCGTGCAGATCAAATGCGAGATCGGCAAGACTTACGCCGTGTCCGACGCGCTCGTCGCGATGGAGATCGCGTCCGAGATCTACTCCACGGCCGGACGGTTCGACATCATGGCCAAGTTCCACGTGGACAACGGCGTCGATATCGGGCTGTTCGTGAACGACTTCCTCCTGCGCCTCGACGGCGTGAAGGATTCCGAGACGATCATCGCGTTCAAGGCCTTCCACTGACGCGCCCGACCGGGACCGGCGGCCGGCCCCGCGCGCCGCGGACGTCCGGGGCGCCGGCTCAGCGGACGCGCGACGGGTCGATCACCAGGAAGTACTCGCACGCCTCTGTGCCGACGTTGGTGAAGGCGTGCCCGGCATCGGCCTCGAAATACAGGCTGTCGCCGGTCTCCATGATGACCGCGCGCTCGCCGATCACCGCCCGCAGGCGGCCGCGCAGGACGTAGATGTACTCGGACACGCCGCGGCGATGGGCGGTGAACTCGCCGGTGCTGGCGCCGGGCGGCAGCGTGTTGAGCACCCAGTCGATGCCGCGCCCGGGCAGGACCGGCGAGATGCAGCGCCGCAGGTAGCCGGACGCCTCGTCGCGCAGGATCGGCTGGCGGCTCGCCGGGATGACCAGGATCTCGCGCTCCGTCGCGGGCGCCATCAGCCGCGAGAAGGTGACGCCGAGCGCCTCCGCGAGGCGGGACAGCACCACCGTCGACGGCACGGCCTCGGAGCGCTCGATCTTGGAGATCATCGAGCGGCTGACGCCCGAGCGCGCCGCCAGCGTCTCCAGCGACAGGCCCTGCTCCCTGCGGCGCCGTCGGATCTCCTCGGCGATGTGGATCTGCGGGGACGTCTCCGTCGCTGCCGGGTCCGCCCCGATGATCGTCCTCGCCGTCATGCCCCGTCTTCCGCGCCCGCGTCCGGGCCGCGCGACCGGGGCGCGGCACCGAGAGAGTCGCCCCCGCCTAGCGCAGGGGCTGCCGAAATGCACCTTGCGCCGCACCTTGCGCCGAGGCGCACTCCGGAACGCGCGTCGCCCGGCTGGCACGCCGCTTGCCTCCACAAGAATGGATTTTTATCCATCACAGTGGAGGATGTGCCGTGGCCGATACCGCGTTGCCCCTTGAGGCGTCCCCCGTTCTCGATGCCGGCCCGGTGCCGGTCGCCGACCGGCGCCAGATCGTCTGGTCGAGCGTCATCGGCACGACGGTCGAGTGGTACGACTTCCTGATCTACGGGACGGCCACGGCGCTCGTGTTCAACAAGCTGTTCTTCCCGAGCTTCGACCCGCTGGTTGGCACCATCGCGGCGTTCGGCTCCTACGCGGTGGGCTTCCTGGCGCGCCCCCTCGGCGGCGTCATCTTCGGGCATTTCGGCGACAAGATCGGCCGCAAGGCGATGCTGTCCCTGACCATCATCATCATGGGCCTCGGCACGTTCCTGATCGGGTGCCTGCCGACCTACGCGCAGATCGGCATCTGGGCCCCGATCCTGCTCGTGGCGCTGCGCCTGGTCCAGGGCATCGGGATCGGCGGCGAGTGGGGCGGCGCGGTCCTGATGGTGGTGGAGAGCGTCCCGGCGGAGCGGCGCGGCTTCTTCGGCAGCATCGTCCAGCTCGGCTACCCCCTCGGCGTCATCGCGTCGATCGGGGCCTTCGCGCTGTGCGGCTTCCTGCCGGAGGCGGACTTCCTCGCCTGGGGCTGGCGGATCCCGTTCCTGGCCAGCGCGCTGCTGGTCGGCCTCGGCCTGTTCATCCGCCTGCGCCTGCACGAGACGCCGGCGTTCCAGCGGGTGAAGCGGCGGTCCGCGGTGGCGCGCCTGCCGGTCATGGAGATCCTCACCGAGCACCCGCGCACCTTCCTGAAGGCCGTGGGCCTCAAGGTCTCCGAGATCGCCTACGTCAGCGTCGTGACCGTGTTCTCGATCTCCTACGTGACCGGCCAGCTCGGGCTGTCGCGCAGCATCATCCTGAACGGCATCCTGGTGGCGGCGGTGATCGAGCTCTTCACCCTGCCGGCCTTCGGCTGGCTGTCGGACCGCTACGGCCGCCGGACCCTGTTCGTCGCCGCCTGCCTGTTCTCGATCGCCTTCGCGTTCCCGCTGTTCACCCTGCTCGACACGCGCGACCCGACGATCATCACCCTGACCGTCGCGGTGGCCCTGAGCTTCGGCCAGGGGATCATGTTCGGCACCGGCGCCGCCTGGATGTCCGAGCTGTTCGACGCGCGCCTGCGCTACAGCGGCGCCTCGCTGGGCTTCCAGGTGGGCGCGGCCCTCAGCGGCGGCTTCACCCCGCTGATCGCCGCGGCCCTGCTGGGCTGGAGTTCCGGCGCGACCTGGCCGATCTCCGTCTACCTGATCGCCCTCGCCTGCATCACCCTGACGGCGACGCTCCTCGCCCCGGAGACGGCGCGGAAGCCGATCGACTGACCGGATGAGCCGCCCCGGACGCGCGCGGCGGCTTCCCATAGAGTGGATTATCGTCCACTATCTGAAACAGACCGACGCGAGATCGACCGCATGACGAAGCACACCATACGCACCGAGAAGGCCGCCCTGGCGGTCGGGCCCTACGCCCAGGGAATCCGGGCCGGCGGGCTGGTCTTCGCCTCCGGACAGCTGCCGATCGATCCCGCCACCGGCGCGTTCCCCGAGGGGGTCGAGGCGCAGACCCGGCGCTCCCTCGCCAACCTCGCCGCCGTCCTCGAGGCGGGTGGCGCCAGCCTCGCGAGCGTCGTGAAGACGACCGTGTTCCTCAAGGACATGGCGGAGTTCGCCGCGATGAACGCGGTCTACGCCGAGCACTTCCCGGGCGAGGCCCCGGCCCGCTCCACGGTCGAGGTCGCGCGCCTGCCGCGCGACGCCCGGGTCGAGATCGAGGCGATCGCGCTCGCCACGGAGGCCGCATGACAACCGAGGCGACCAGCACGATGACCGGCGAGACCGCACCCCGCATGGTCGAGGCCTTCGCGCACGCGGCCGGATCGGCCGCCGTCCGGGTTCCGGGCGGCGCCGCCGGCTGGGTCGGCAGCCTGACCCACATCCACATCGCCCCCGCGGCGAGCTACGAGATGGAGGAGGTGTCCGAGGCCGTGTGCGTGGCCGGCCGCGGGATCGAGGGCGACCGCTACTTCCTCGGCACCGGCACCTACTCGCCCAAGCCCGACGTGCGCGAGGTCACGCTGATCGAGCAGGAGGCCCTCGACGCCCTCAACCGCAACGACCCGCCCCTGCAGGAGGGGCCGCTGCGCCTCCTGCCGGGGGACCATCGGCGCAACCTCACGGTGCGCGGCGTGCCGCTCAACCACTTGGTCGGCCGGCGCTTCCGGGTCGGCGCGGTGATCCTGCGGGGCGGGCGCCTCAATTTCCCCTGCCGCTATCTCGAGGAGCTTCTCGGGATGCCGGTCTACCTGCCGCTCTACAATCGCTCGGGCCTGAACTGCGGGATCGAGAGCGGCGGCGTGATCCGGCCCGGCGACGCGATCGAGCTGCTGGACTGACGGAGCTGCGCGCGATGACGGCCCGCCTGATCATGAAGCTGCGCGTCGCCGACGCGGTCGCGACGACGCCGGAGGTGCTGCACCTCGGTCTGGTCCATCCCGCGCGCCCGGAACTCCCCGCCTGGACGGCCGGCGCCCACGTCGACCTGCGCCTGCCGGACGGGCGGGTGCGGCAGTACTCGCTGTGCGGCGACCCGGCCGACCGGAGCCGCTACGAGATCGCGATCAAGCGGGAGGCGGCCGGCCGGGGTGGCTCGGCCTGGGCGCACGAGACGCTCGCGCCCGGGGCGTTCGCCCACGTCTCGGCGCCCCGCAACAACTTCCTCCTCGACCCCGAGGCGCGCCGCCACCTGCTCGTGGCCGGCGGGATCGGGGTGACGCCCCTGCTCGCCATGGCGCGCGCGCTCGCCGCGTCGGGAGCGGAGTTCGCGTTCCACCTCTGCGCCCCCTCCCCCGAGGCGGCGCCGCTGCTGGCAGCGGTGCGGGCAGTCTGCGGGCCGCGCCTCCGGTGCTGGTTCGGGTCCGAGGGGCGGCGCTTCGACCCCGACGCCCTCGGCCCGGCCGAGACCGGGACCCACGCCTACGCCTGCGGGCCGCGGCGCCTCATGGACGCGGTCCAGGAGGGTCTGGTGGTGCGGGGCTGGCCCGCCGAGCGGGTGCACAGCGAGCATTTCGAGCCGCTGCGCGACGAGGGCTTCGTACCGGAGCCGTTCGAGGCGCGCATCGCCTCCACCGGGCAGGTGCTCCACGTGCCCGCCGACCGGTCGCTGCTCGACGTGCTGCGCGGCGCGGGGCTCGACCTGCCCTCCTCCTGCGAGCTCGGCGTCTGCGGCGCCTGCGAGTGCGGCTATCGCGACGGCGCGGTCCTCCACCGCGACGCGGTCCTGCCGCTCGCCAAGCGCGGGAGCCGCATGATGCCCTGCGTCTCGCGTGCGCGGGACGCCGTGACGCTCGAGCTCTGACGGTCGGACCCGCGCTGCGGCGTTATCAGACGTGTGGCCCCGCGCGGGCGACGACGCCGGCCGCCTCGCCGCGCGGCCCGCGCGACCGTGAGCTGCGCCAGCGCGCCGCACGATTCGGATCAGCGAACCTCACGCGGCGGATGGCGATGCCGGTCGGGCTGGGTTAGCCCGCCTCGACAGTGCCATCGCCGTGGGGCAGTGCCCCGCCCGCCAAGAGGAGGTTGTGAGAATGAGCCGATCCACGCTGTCCATCAGCGCCGGTCTGGCGGCGGCCGCAGTCGTCCTGGCGGGCCTCTGGATCTCCTACGGGCCCCGCCCTCACGCGAGCCGCGACAGGCAGGCGTCCACACCGATTCCCGTGTCCAAGCAGGACCGATCCGGGATCGACCCGCAGGGCGAGGCCATCCGGTCCGTCTATCCGGGGCCGAACGCCGGATCCGCCCCGCGCGTCGCCCCGGCACCGCGGAACGCGACAGCCGCCCCCCCGTCGTCCCTGGCGGCAACCCCGCCCGCATCGCCGCCCGCATCGCCAGATGCCCCCGCGGCGAGCGGGGTGGCGAAGCCGGCGGCGCCGCCGCAGCAGGCCGAGGGCGCGCCGGGCTCCGGCCAGCCGCCGGCCTCTCCGGGCCAGGGCGTCGACCTCAACACAGCGTCCGTCGAGGAGCTGAACGCCCTCGGGGCCGGCATGATCGGGCGCCGGATCGTCGCGTTCCGGCCCTACGGCTCCCCGGAGGATCTCGTGACCCGGCGTGTCCTGAAGAAGGCCGATTACGAGGCGATCAGGGCTGCCGTCGCGGTGCGGCAGACCGAGTCCGCTGGCGCGGGCCGCCCGGATTGAGGGTCGAGGCCCGTCGGCACCGAGCCGGGCTCGCCGGTCCCACGGGTGCCAGGGGCCACGGCCCGGACGCTACGCGCGCTTCGACGGGGCGGGCTGTTTGGCGGCGAGACGTTTGCCGAGCCGCTCGATGTCGACGATCATCCGCTCGTGCGTCCCGGCCCCGATCTGCTCCGACTCGTCCCAGGCCGCGACGCGGAACTGGATCTGGCGTCCGGCGACACCGACCACCTCGGCCTCCGCCCGGACGCGGTGCCCGACCGGGGTCGCCGCCATGTGGGTCACGTCCACCTTGGTCCCGACGGCGCTCTCGCCGGGATCGAGGTACTGGCGGACGGCGTTCAGCGCCGCGTTCTCCATGATCAGGACCATCATCGGCGTGGCGAAGACCGGCGGCAGGATGTTGTCCTTGAACTGGCTGGCCAGATGTGACGGCCCGACCAGCATGGCGAAGCTCCCCTTCGCCCCCAACGGGATGTCCTGCATGCGCGCGCTCCAGATCCGTTTCGGCCCGATGACCGATAGGTAGGGCCGAGGGACCGCGTCCGGACATCCCGGGACCTTCGCCGCACGCAGCCCAGCCCCCTCCCCGCCGCCCGGCCAGGCACGGGAACTCCGGACCGGGCCGCTGGGAAGAGAGGGACGAGCGCCCGCAAGCGAGCCGCGTCCGGTCAGCGCCAACGGGGGGGCTGGCCGGCCGCCTCGAGGATGAGGTCCGCGATATCCGGAGCGCGCGAGATCAGGGACAGGTGGCTCGCCCGGAGCTCGACGGTCCGCGCATTCATGCGCTTGGCCATGAACCGTTCGAGGTCCGGGTCGATGGTCCGATCCTCGGTCGACACCGCGTAGAAGCTCGGCTTCGAGCGCCAGGCGGCCTGGGTGGTCCGTCCCGTCAGCAGGGCCTTGCGGAACGGCTGCTGGACCGCGAACAGCACCCGCGCCTTCTCCACCGGCAGGTCGCCCGCGAAATCCCGCAGGAACGCCGCCTCGCTCAGGCGCCCCTCGTCGCCGTCGAACACGATGCCGGCCGAGGCGGGCGGGGTCGGGTAGGCCTTCGCCAGCGCCGCGTAATCCTCGTTCGCGTCCGGCGCCCGCGCCGCCACGTAGACCAGCGCCGAGACCTTCGGGTCGATCCCGGCTTCGGTCACGATCATGCCGGAGAACGAGTGGCCGACGAGGACGGTCGGTCCCTCCTGGCGGGCCAGCACGCGCTGCGCCGAGGCCACCGCTTCCGCGAGGGTGGTCAGCGGGTTCTGCACGGAGGTGACGGAGAGGCCGGCCGCCTGCAGGTGCGGGATCACCTCCGACCAGCACGACCCGTCGGCGAACAGCCCGTGGACCAGCACGACGTTGCGCGCCCGCGGGAGGTCCTGGGCGGTGGCCGGTCCGGGCAGCAGCGCGGCGGCCGCGCCGGCGGCAAGGGTGCGGGTCAGCGTTCTGCGCGTCATCATGGGGGCGCCTCCATCCGGACTCGTCGATGCGGGACGTACCGTCCCTGTTCGCCGCCGGCGCGGGAAGGATACAGCCTCGGGCCGCCCAGGGCGCATCTCGGCGCGCATCTCGGCGCGACCCGGCGGCCGCCGGGACCGCGCGCGGACGGGAACATCCGCGCGCAAGCGTCCCGGGATGTTACCCGGATATGCTGCGCGATGCTGGACGAGGGCGGCCTTTCAGCCTCTCATGGCGGCACGAATTGAGTAAAAATCGGGAGAGGAAACCGAGATGCTGCGACGCGTGCTGCGTCGGCTGACGGCTGCGGCCTCGCTGACAGTGCTGACATTCGCCGTTCCGGCCTTCGCCGAGGAGCCGCTGCGCTTCGAGGTCGATCCGGCCTGGCCGCAGCGCCTGCCGAACGACTGGATCATGGGTCAGGCGGCGGGCGTCGCGGTCGACGCGCAGGACAATGTCTGGGTGATCCAGCGGCCGCGCACCCTCACCGACGACGAGAAGGCCGCGAGCCTCGATCCGCCCCGCACCCGCTGCTGCAAGCCGGCGCCCCCGGTCCTCATCTTCGACCAGGCCGGGCGCCTGGTGAAGTCCTGGGGCGGCCCGGGCGAGGGCTATCAGTGGCCCCAGAACGAGCACGGCATCCACATCGACCACAACGGCTTCGTCTGGCTCGCCGGCAACGGCGACACCGACGGCCAGATCCTGAAATTCACCCCGGACGGCAAGTTCGTGCTGCAGATCGGCAAGCAGGGGCCGCAGACCGACAGCCGGGACACGAGCCGCCTCGGCAAGCCGGCCGGCATGATGGTCGATCCGGAGACGAACGAGCTCTACGTGGCCGACGGCTACTACAACCACCGCGTCATCGTGTTCGACGCGGAGACCGGCGCGTTCAAGCGGATGTGGGGCGCCTACGGCAAGCCGCCGACCGACGACAAGCTCGGCCCCTACGATCCGGCGGCGGCCCCGTCCCAGCAATTCGCCAACCCGGTGCACTGCGTGCAGGTCGCCCGCGACGGCCTCGTCTACGTGTGTGACCGAACCAACGACCGGATCCAGGTGTTCCGGAAGGACGGCACCTTCGTGAAGGAGATGTTCGTCGAGAAGAACACCCGGGCCAACGGCTCGGTCTGGGAACTCGCCCTGTGGCCGGACGAGCGCCAGACCTACCTGCTCAACGCCGACGGGGCCAACAACGAGGTCCGCACCCTGAGCCGCGACACCGGCGAGATCCTCGGCCGCTTCGGCCGCAACGGCCGGATGGCCGGCGACTTCCACTGGGTCCACAACCTCGCGATCGACTCCAAGGGCAACGTCTTCACCACCGAGGTCGACACCGGGAAGCGGGCGCAGAAGTTCCTGTTCCGGGGCGACATGGTGCTGCGCAAGCGTGCCGCCCTGCCGGAGGGCGGCGCGCGATGATCGCGGCGGCCGATCCGGCCACGCCGGTCGCCGGCGCGGGCTGCGCGTGCTGCCTGCCCCGGCGCGGCTTCCTGGGCCGCCTCGCGGGGCTGGGGGTGGCGCTGACGGCCGGCGCCGCGCGGGCCGAGCCGTCGCGCTACACGGGTCTGGTGATCGACTGCCACGGGCACTACACCACCGAGCCGGCCGCCATGCTGGACTGGCGCAAGCGCCAGATCGGCGCGCTCAACGACCCGGGCCAGTCCCCCAAGCCGTCGGACCTGCAAGTCAGCGACGACGCGGTGCGCGCCAGCGTGAGCGGGCGGCAGCTCAAGCTCCAGTCCGAGCGCGGCATCTCCCTGGCGCTGTTCTCGCCGCGGGCCGGCGGGATGGGCCACCATATCGGCACGGCCCGCACCAGCCTCGACTGGTCGATCGTGTCGAACGACATGATCCACCGGGTGACGAGCCTGATGCCGCAGAACTTCGTCGGCGTCTGCCAGCTGCCGCAATCGCCGGGTGTCTCGCCCAAGAACTGCACGGCCGAGCTCGAGCGCTGCGTCAAGGAACTCGGCTTCGTCGGCTGCAACGTCAACCCGGACCCGTCCGGGGGCTACTGGACCGATCCGCCCCTCTCCGACCGGTTCTGGTACCCGCTCTGGGAGAAGATGGTCGAGCTCGACGTGCCCGGCATGGTGCATGTCAGCGCCTCGGCCAATCCCAACTTCCACGCGACCGGGGCGCACTACATCAACGGCGACACCACCGCCTTCATGCAGTTCGTGACCTCGGACCTGTTCAAGGACTTCCCGACGCTGCGCCTCATCATCCCGCACGGCGGCGGTGCCGTGCCCTATCACTGGGGGCGCTACCGGGGGCTGGCCCAGGACATGAAGCGGCCGCCGCTGTCCGAATTGATGCGCAACGTCTTCTTCGACACCTGCGTCTACCATCAGCCCGGCATCGACCTGCTGCTCAAGGTCGTCCCGCGCGAGAACGTGCTGTTCGCCTCCGAGATGGTCGGCGCGGTGAACGGGGTCGATCCCGAGACCGGCCACGCCTACGACGATACCAAGCGCTACGTCGAGGCCGCGGCGATCCCGGACGCGGACCGGGCCAAGATCTACGCCGGGAACGCGCTGCGCGTGTATCCGCGCCTCGCGGCGCGGCTCCGGTCGGCCGGCGTGACGCCGTAGGGCCGCCGAGGGCCCCGGAGGAGTCGCAGAGGCGGGGCGGACCCGATCGCGGATCCGCCGGCGCGCGCCTGCCGGTGACCGGGCGAATGTGTCTCAGATCGACGGCGCCGCCGCGCGAACGATGTTGGTCCCAGGGCCGGACCGGCGGGTGAAGCGGGGATGTCGTTCATGAGGGTCACGATCTGCGCCGTCGCACTCTGCCTTGTCGCGGGCCCGGGCCACGCTCAGGAGGCCGGACAGACGGTCGTCGGCGAGGGCGACTGGGTGCTCAGGAAATCGGCGGCCCCGTCGAGCGGCGACGCCGCCTGCGTTCTGGCGCCGAAGGCGCGGTCGCGCATCCAGATCGTCGGCGACCGCATCGAGATCACCGGCCTACCGAAGAATTCCATCTTCAATTATCAGTATCGGATCGACGACGGAGCTGTTTCAAACGCGATGTTTCCCACAACGCAGATGCAGGACGCCGGAGTTATCACGCTGAATGGGGACGTATTGAAAGACATTCTGGCCGGTCGACGCTTCAGCATCCGCCTGCTGGACCGATGGCACGAGGCCATCACGGAGGAGATCAGCCTCTCCGGGCTGCGCGGCCTGATCGACAAACGGGCCGAGGCCTGCAGGTAGCCGGCGCCTCACGCAGCGCGCCGGAGCCCCCTCCCCCGTGCGGGGGATCGCGCGCGGCGGATCTCGGGGACCGGCGGCCTCGCGACCGGTCCGCCCCGGCGGCGCGAGGCCCGCGCGGCGCGACCTCAGAGCCCGGATCGCTCCGGACCGCGCGCCTGCTCGCGCTCGTAGGCCGCGAACAGCTCCGGGAGGCGGGCGACGAGGAAGTCGCCGAAGGCGGGATGGAGCGTCTCGTCGATGATCACGCCCACGGTCGTCGGGGTCCGCTCGATGCGCGCCAAGCGGCGCCCGTCCTCCGCCAGCCCCGCCTCCGGCCCCGCGCGGACCACCGGCGGCGCCAGGGCCGGGACCGGCGCCACGGCCGCGTACACGCGCACGAACCGCTGGTCGGAGGACAGGGTCGCGAAGGCGTCCGCGGCGACGATCTCATCGACCCGCGCCCGCATCTCCGGGCTGGCGAGGCGATCCGCGAGGCTCATCCACCGGCGGCGTCCCGCCTTCGGGGCGGGACCGATGGCGGCGATCACGGAATCGGGCAGGGCGCGCCGCGCCGCGATCAGGCGCGACAGCTCGGTCTTGTCGACGAGCAGGGCGGCCATGATCACGTCGCGCCCGTGCCCGAGCCGCTCCAGCGTCAGGGCGAAGGCGGCCCGCTCGATGAAGCTGAGATCGGCCCGCGCGTTGTTCTCCTGACCCTGGGCGACGACGAGTTCGGCATCCGTGAGCGTCCGCACCAGCGCGCGGACCGGTCGGCCGAGCGCGGCGGCGGCCCGCAGCCGCCGGTGGCCGAACGCGACCTGATAGCGCCCGCTGACGGTGGGATGGGGCCGCACCAGGATCGGGGTCTGCTGCCCCTGCGCCCGGATGACGGCGACGAAAGCGTCCTCGCCGGGGCCGTCGATCACCGGCAGCCGGTCGGGGGCCGGCGACGGGTCGACGAGGCTCGGATCGAGATCGACCGCGACGCTGCCGGACCTGAGCTGGTCCTCCGCGGCGCGCGCCGAGACGACCTCGGAGGTCAGGCGCTCCAGGGACCGGCTCATCGCGCCGACCGCGCCGCGGCCGGTGAAGCTGGGAACGGCCGGGGCGGGGCCCCGCTCCGATCGCCCGGCCGCCGCGTCGTCGCGGGGCGAGTTGACCGCGGTCAACTCGGTCTGGTCGGCCGGATCGAGCAGGCCGGCGAGGAGGTTCTTGCGGGCCATCGGATCAGCGTCCCCATGCCGTGCGGATCAGCGCCTCGATCTCGCCGTTGACCGCGTCCAGGCTCTCCATCGCGCGGTCGTAGGTCGCGCGCGTGAACTGGTCGCGACTGACCTCGAACAGGGTCTGCTTGGTGATGCCGGCATCCGAGACCGCCGTGCTCTTCAGCATCGCGTTGGTGAGCACGCGCTCCCCGAACAGGGTCCGCATGAACGCGACCATCTGGGTCTGCGGACCGTCGGTCGGCTCGTAGCGCGTGACGAGGTAGCGCATCCAGTCGTAGTTCATGTCGCCGCCGGCCTTGGCGACGACCCCGAGCATCTCGGAGGTCATCAGCAGGAATTGGCACATCGACATCACGTCGAGCATCTGCGGATGCACGGTGACGAGCACGCTGGTCGCCGCGCACAGGGCCGAGAGCGTCAGGTAGCCGAGTTGCGGCGGGCAATCGACCACGACCACGTCGTAGCGGTCGGCGACCGGCGCCAGGGCCTGGGCGAAGCGCGTGAAGAACAGCGAATCGCCGTCGCTGCTCCGCTGGAGGAGGGCGCGCGGTGTCTCGTGCTCGAACTCCATCAGCTCGAGATTGCCCGGAACGAGGTCGAGCCCTGGGAAGTAGGTCTTCTGGATGACGTCGGTCAGGGGACGGCGCGCCGCGTCGTACCGGATCGCGGCGTAGAGGGTCTCGTTGTCCCGCACGTCGAATTCGGGCTGGATCCCGTGCAGGGCCGACAGGCTCGCCTGCGGGTCGAGATCGACGGCGAGGACGCGGTAGCCCTGCAGCGCCATGTGCTGCGCGAGATGGGCCGCCGTGGTGGTCTTGCCCGAGCCGCCCTTGAAGTTCACCACCGCGATGATCTGGAGATGCTCCTCGGCCCGCCGCTCCTTCCGGTACCGCCGGCCGGTCTTGGCCCCCTCGTCCAGCATGCCGCGCAGCGCCTGGATGTCGGCGCTCGAGTAGGATCGCCGCCCGGACGGCCCGATCTCGGGAGCGGGCCCCTTGCCGTCGAGCGAGAGGCGCCGCAGGTAGCCGTCGTCGACCCCGATCAGCTTGGCGGCCTCGCCGGACGAGAATCGCCGCAGCTGCTTGCGCGCCTCGGGCGGGAACAGCCGCTGCCGGTGCGACTGCAGTTTGGCCGACAGCGCCTGCGCGTCGCCGGCGATCAGATCGTGCATCGCCATGGAGGTTGACCCCGAAGAGGGTAGGGCGGCGAGCGCCGCGGGGCTGGCCACGGTTCCGAACTCCTGTCACGGTTTTCGCGGCCGCAAACGCCGCCGCACCGTGACAAGATCACAGTCAACCTTAACAGAATGTTGACGCTCGCGCCGCCCCGCTTCCGAGCGGGCGAGCGTGTTGACCGCGGTCAACTCCCGCGACGCGGAGGGGACCGCTTGGGCCGTCGGCTGACGCTCGACGGCGCTGGCGCCACAGGGCGAAGAGCATCGGCCAGGCCGAGAACCGGCCGGAGTGGGCCTTCCGCGTCAGATCGCGGAGATAGGCGCCGGGCGCGCCGATCGACTCGGCGCGCTGGAGGATCGCCGACAGCGCCACCAGCGCGTGGTCCCGCCCCATCGCGGCCAGGGCCGCCTCCCAGACGTCCGGGCCGATTCCTAGCGCCGGACGAACGACCTCCGCCGCGCCGGCCAGATCGGACCAGCTCCGGATACCGTCGCGGGCGTAGAGCACGACGTCGGGACAGGCCTCGAGCACTATCGGCAGAGGCAGGGGCGAGGGGAGGGAAGAGGGGACCGGCGCGGGGAGGGGACGCGGCTGGCCGGGCGCGGGAGCGACGTCGGCTCGCGCGGCTCCGGCCGGGCCTCGCCGGGGGCACCGTTCAGAATCGTCAGCAGGATCTGGATCTGAATTCTGATGGTGGCGCTCACCGTGAGACGCAGTGCCGACCATTTTCGGCGCATTCGCCAAACTTGGCAGCCACTTGTCCACCTCCCGGCGCAGCGCGCGCAGCGGTTCGGCGGCGGCGTGCAGGTGGGGCTCGCCGGCGGTCCGACCCGGCATGCCGCCGCAGGCCGCGAACCGGTCCGCGAGCGCCGCCCAGGGCCCGGACCATCCGGATTCGGCGGCCAGGGCGAGGATCTTCGACAGGTCGCGGCGGTGCAGGGCGATCTCCTCGCGCAGGAGCAGGCGCCGGCGCGCGGCCGCCCGCACCGCCCGGGCAAGAACGGCGAATTCCCCCGCGCGCGCCACGAGCGGCGTCAGGTCGAACCCGAAGGCGCGCGCGATCGCGCCGGCACCGTCGCGGCGCGCGTAGCGCTTGCCGTTCGGGCTGTCCCGCCGGATCACCAGGCCGGCCGCGACGAGCTGGGCCAGCGCGCGCCGCAGCGTCGCCGGGGACGGGCCGTGCGACCGCAGCGACAATTCGCGGTTCGACGGGAAGACCACGAGCGGCGAGCCGGGCGACAGCGCCGTCTCGGGATGGAACGTGAGCAGCGCGCTCAGCACCGCGAGGGCGCGGTCCGAGACGGCGAGGTGATCCTTCGCCTCGGTCACGTCGCGGAAGATGCGCCATTTGTGCCCGACCGCGTCGTCGGGGCAGGCCTTGGCCGCCGCCTGCGCGGCCATCATGCCGAGCGAGAGCGGTCGCCGCCCGAAGGGCGTCGTGGGTTCGTGTCCGGGAAGCATGGTCCTCGCCCGCGATGAGGCAAGAGAGCAGCGCCCGCCGAGGCGATGGCCGCGTCGCGTGGTTGACGGCGATGTCCGGGAGTGATTCTCTGAGGTTGTCCAGACGACAGAGAGGGCTTCCGGGGCGAACGTCTCGGGGGCCTTTTCTTTTGCCGGGTTGCTCCGTCTAGAGGAGTGGGGGTGGGCCGCCGTCAGGCGCGCGCGGCACCGGCCGGCGTCAGCAGGTCCGCGCTCTCGCAGGGGCCCGTCTGATCCGGGACCCGCGCGGCCTTGCGCGCCCGCGGCGCGGCACGGGCGCGACGGGTCGGGCCCCCCGCGACGGCGACGAAGGCGCGCCGCAGCTCCGCCGGGTCCGAGTGCCGCAGCACCAGACCCTCGGCCGTCATCGCGACGTTGGCTTCCGGGTACGCGTCGAGGGTGCGCTTGATCGATTCCGAGAAGGCCTGCTTGAAGCGGGAGGCGAATTCCGAGGAGCCGAACTGCGCCATCAGATCGCGCCAGGTCAGCAGTTCGCTCTCCCCGCGCGACAGCAGCGGCAGCCGGTAGCAGAGGTACACGAGGATATCGATCGCCATGGCGTTGTGGGCGACCTGGCGCAGCCTGGCGGTCGGCACCGGGATCGAGTGCCGCGTGAAGCGGTCGTAGGCGTTCTGGCTGAGCATCAGCGCTTCCGGCCAGCGCATGGCGCTGTGTCCCCCGGCAGCCCAGACCTCGAGGTCGTCATCCTTGAACGCGCCCCCCTCGATCAGGCTCTCGCGCTTGAACACGTGGCCGCCCTCGTCGCCGTTCAGGACCATCGTGAAGATGGGGAAGCTCAGCCGGACGAGCTGGTCCTTGGTCGGCCCGATCGAGCCCCGCTCGCCGCCCGTGACCGGCAAACCGACGGCCTTCAACCACTCGGTGATCCGCCCCATCTCCATCCAGCGGTCGCCGGCGCTCCGGCGCGGATCGCGGGCCTCCGTGGCCAGCCACATGGAGAGGAGGCGCGCCTTGGGTCCGAACGGGACGCCCACCTCGATCTGGCGCCCGTTGGGCAGGACGAACCGGGCCGGCTCGACGGTCAGCGAGAAGCGACCGTCGCGCCGGTTCCACGGCTCCATCGTGTTCTTGGGCCGGCGCAGCGGCAGGCCGGCGATGCAGAAGCCCTTGTGGAGGAACGACACATCCATGCGGCCGTCGAGCGCGGGACCGAGCCCGGTCGTCGGCCGGTCAGCTCCGGCCTCGGGGCGCAGCAGGCTCTGCTCCCACAGGCTCAGCTGGCGGGTCTCTGCCGCGTTCATGCCGGTCTCGCTCTCCTCGTGCCGAGCACAGGGCAATTTGGAGGCTATCAGTCGCGAGTCGCCGACCGGGCGCAATCATCGGGTTTCCAAATCTCAGCGCGCCGACCGGGATTCTTTACAAAACTCAGCGTCGGCGGCCTACGGCCGCACAGCGGTCGAGCCGCGACGGCGTCCCGGCACGGCTGCGACCGCCGTTGGCGCCGGTCGCGGCGGCGCGAGTGCGAAAAATCAGCGCTCGCCGACCGTCCGCTGGCAAAAGTCAGCGTGGCGCACGCCGTCGGTGACGGGTGAGGGCGCTTGGCGACCTTCCAAACCGCGGCAAGCGCGTCCACCTGCGCTGATTTTTGTAAGTCCCGCGCCGTCGGACACCGCTGGGGCCGCGCTGAGTTTTCTCAGGAGCGGACCCGGGGGCGCTGATTTTTGTAAGCGGTCGCGTCGCAAGGCCCGGCATCAGCGCATTGGGTGGCCACTGACCGGCGACGCGTCTCGGGCGCGCTCGGACGCCACTGGACAGAGACGCGAGGCGGGCGATCAGCCGAAGGGTGGCGACCCGGCCTGCTCGGGACCTCGCCGACGCGCTTCCAGCGGCGGACCGTAACCCGCGCGCCCGTGAGGCGGCGTGAACCGATCGGCAGGGACGACCCAGATGCGAGCCGCGCACCGCAGGATCGGGATGGTGGTGCGGCGACGCGTCGGATGGTGGCGTCGCTGACCGGCAAGGTCCCGTGATCCGGAGACGGTCGGGCATCCGGTCGCGGCCCGCGACGACGCGGTCGGTGACCGCCCGAGACAGATCGATGCGAAGTGGAGCGAGACAGGCAGGGGAGGGGAGGACGTCTTCGGGCCGCTCGCGCGACGGGCGTCGGCACCGGGCCGGTCATGGACGCCCCGTGCGCCCCTGCGCGGGCCGCGCGTCCCGTTCACTCATCGCCTGCGAAGTTCCAGGGCGTGCCGCGTCGCGGGCGGCAAGTTGTCGCTCGAGGACAGAACGCGCGCATCCGAGGTGAACCGAATCTTCCTGTCGTTGTTTACGCTCGCCACCGAGGAGCGTTGACGACGTGACACCCCGATACGGTGTGTGACGCGGCGCTCCGGGCCGTCTTGCCTTCCCGGAGCGCGGTCGCGCGCCGCGATCTCTGTCGACGCCCGAAGATCCGATTTGTCAGGAGGAGATCCATGAAGGGATTCACGAAAATCGTGTCGTACGCGGCGGCCGCGGCGGCGGTCTGCATGCTCGCGGTTGTGGTGGTCCAATCGGCGGGGCTCCTCGCTGGGTGATGGACCCCACGCGGTGATCCAAGTTCAAAGTTCGTACGGGGTCAGGAGCGATCGTCTAAATCTGTCTCATCGACGATGATGCCGGTATCGGGACCGTGGAGGAACAAGCGGCTTGGCGATTCTTCCCGGCATCGTCCGAGCCGAACACCGACTCAGACCGGGGTCGGAAGACGGGCGATGACCTTGATCTCGAAGTCGAATCCCGCGAGCCAGGTCACGCCGACGGCAGTCCAGTTCGGATAGGGCGGTTGGCCGATCATTACGTCGCGTACCGCCATCACTGTGTCGAACTGCGTTTCAGGGTCGGTGTGGAAGGTTGTCACGTCCACTACGTCGTCGAAACTGCAGCCGGCCGCCGCGAGAACGGCGTTCAGCCTGTCGAAGGCACGGCGAACCTGCGCGCCGAAATCCGGTTCAGGCGAGCCATCCTCGCGGCTGCCGACTTGGCCGGAGACGAAAAGCAGGTCGCCGGACCGGATCGCGGCCGAGTAGCGGTGCTTGTCGTAAAGGGCTTGCCGTCCGGGCGGAAAGACTGCATCGCGCTTCGACATATCGCGTGTCCTCTGCGAAGGGTGCCGATGGCTTCCATCGACCTCGCGGCACCATTCACATACGCCGCGTATGTAGGGGCATCGTGACATACGCGACGTATGTCAACACATGCGGGCCTACGTGAAGGATCGAGGCATCCTGTGGCATCGGGACGGCGCGCGCTGAAGATGGAGGAAACCCGCGCGCGGCTGATCCGCGCGGCGCGTGCAGCCTTTGCCGAGAAGGGCTACGCAGCGGCGTCGATGGATGAGCTGACGGAAGCGGCCGGCCTGACGCGTGGCGCGCTCTATCACAACTTCGGCGACAAGAAGGGCCTGCTTCAAGCCGTCATCGCGCAGCTCGACGCCGAGATGGTCGCTAAGGCGCGGGTCGCGCGCGCGAGGGCGCCAACGCCCTGGCTCGGCTTCCTCGACGAGGGCGTCGCCTACATCGAGTTGGCCCTCGAGCCGGAGATCCAGCGCATCGTGCTCCTCGACGGACCGGCAGTGCTGGGCGATCCGTCGCGGTGGCCGGGCCAGACCGCCTGCCTGCGCACGACGACCGAGACGATCCAGGCCCTCGTGGAGGCCGGGACGGTCAAGCCTGTCGATGCCGAGGCCGCGGCGCGCCTGATCAACGGCGCGGCGCTTAACGCCGCGCTCTGGGTCGCCGCGTCCGACGATCCGCCGGCCGTCCTCGCCAGGGCCACCGAGGCCTTCCGGTGCTTGGCGAACGGCCTCCTGAAGTAGGCCGCCCCGCCGGTCTGGACGCGTCATCCGCAGGCGCGCGCGACGCGTTCGTCGGGGGACATCTTGCAGGGTGGCCTGCGCGCAGACAGCGAGAGAGGAGACGACAACGACGTCTGCCTCGAACCCATGTCGCTCGAAGGCGGACCAGCCGGAAGCCATCCATCTGAGACGTTCAGGCGGGCGTCGCGCGATGACGGAAGCTGGCCGAGAGCGGAATGGCCGCCGTGGAGCGCGACCGCTGCGAATGCGGACGGCCTCCCACCGACCCGACCCTGCCGTCAGAGCGTATCGGCACGTGTCCCGGAAGCTGATCTCCAGCGTGCAGAGACCGGACGATGCGCGCCCTGCTCAGTGCGCCGGCGATCGGTCCGATGCGTCCGACGAGCGCTTCTTCCTCTTGCGCTTGCTCGCTTTCAAGACCACGTCCGCGTTGTCCTCGGCGATGCGCTCAGCCAGCGCGAAGTCGTGAAGCTCCGCGGTCGCGCCCTCGGTAGCGGTCCGCCCTTCTGTCACGGCGTAGAACGCGGCGCGGACGATCTCCTTCTTGCTCGCCTCCGGATGCCGCTCACGGATGGCGGAACGGATCGCCTTCGGCTTCATGCCCGGCGCGGCGATCCTCCTCAGCGTGTCCGCGATCTCCCGGATCGATGCCATACCGCTACCTTCACCTGACCCCTTCTGCCGGCTCACAAACCCGTCAGCCGACGGGGCGTTCCGATACCGCGGCCACACAGGCGGCTTCCCGCGCGCGACGTCCCGCACCCGCGGACGTGAGCTCGCGCCGAACCGCCGCGCTCCTCCCGAGACCGCAACGCGCTCGGCGCGCGGGGGCACGCAAGCGGGCCGCGTTCACCTCAGTAGCGGGTGATGGCACGCAGGCCGAACACCGCGGCGCCGCGCACCCGCTTGCCGTCAGGATCGCGCGGATTGGCGATCCCGCCACCCGGATGGGCGATGTACTGCACGGTCGGCTGCAGGGCGATGCCGGGCGCGAGCACGGCCTGATAGGTCGCCTCGAGCAAGATCTCGGCGCTCCGGCGGGGTGCGGGTGTCGTGCTCTGGAGCGCGGCGATCGCATCGAGCCGGCGTGCCGCCGGGGAGATGCGGGTGATGCCGACGGCGAGGCCCAGCGTGTCGTCCGACCGTCCGGGGATCAGGCCGCGATAGGCGATGCCGCCGTCGATGTAGAGATCCACCAGATTGCGGTCCCCCGGCGAGACGGACGCACGCAGGAAGACGCTGGCGCCGTCGTTGGGATCGTCCGGCTCTTGGTAGATCGTCTGGTCGATGAGCCCGTAGAGGCCCGAATTGCCCGAAACCCTCCGATCGAGGCCACTCACCGGATCCGGCGTGAGGGCATCGACGCGGCCGAAGCGGTGCCAGCCGCCCAGCGTGACGGTGCCCGGCCGGCCTTCGGAACCCGGACGGGTGTTGTAGGCGTAGGCGACCTCGGCGATGACGAGCGGGGGGTCGGAGACGGGGAAGCGGATACCGTTCGGATTGCGGCGCTGCGGGTCTACGCCCGAGCGGGGACGGCCGCCGCCGGGTGTGCCGTCGATCACGCTCGCCTGGAACGAGAGATCGGGCGTCGGGACGTACTTCAGGCGGACGGTCGGCGCCGAGAGCGGATAGGCCGGCCCTCCGTCCACCATGTTCGCGGCGAAGATCTCCGGCCAGCCGAAGGTACCGTTGGTGAACAGGATGCTGGTCTGGCTCACCATGTACTCGGTGTCGGCGGAGAGCTGGCCGATACGGACGGACAGCCTGTCGTCGAACAGGCTCTGCTCCAGCCACAGCTCCGAGAGCCGCGAAGCCGGCAGGGCCTCGATCTCGCTGATCGTCATGAGGTTGCCGACGCGGCTGCGGGAGGCTCCGCTGCCCTGGATCTGGTAGACGGTGGCGTGGGCCGTCGCCCCCTTCCACCCGGCGAGCGTGTCGAGATCGACATCGACGTCGAGATCGAGCAGCGTCAGGCCCGTGGAACCCCGCCGCAGGCCGCCGCGCAGGTTGCGGTAGGTCTCGGCCACACTGATCAGGCCGAAGGTGATCCCGCGGCTCTCCAGGAAGGCGCGGTACCCGCCGGGATCGCCGGCGGCCCCGAGGAGGGGCTGGAACGAGGTCGTGACCTCCGCCGCGCGACCGGCCGAGAACACGGGCTGAGCGACCGAGGTCTGCGGATCGCCGCCTGCGCCGGAGGGTGAACCGATGGCGAGGCCCTCCGCGGCGACCCGCGCGGCCGTCGCCAGCGGATCCGCGGCCGGTTCGGCCAAGGCACGGCCGACCGGTGCGATGAGAACGAGCGTGATGCCAGCGAGGGCGCAGATGACAGAGCGCACCAGGACCTCTGGAGACATCGGGCTCGGCGAACGAAGGCATAGCCTCGTGACCATTCGACGACGGCGGTGGCGAGACCTCGCCGCGAATTGATGGGACAGACGCGGCACTGACGCTGGCTCGTACAACCGCAGGTCGCTAGGGTTCTCCGCATCACCGGAGGTCCTCCACCGTGCGTACGCTCGCTCTCGCCTCGGCCCTCGTCTTCGCCTGCACGGTGTCCGTCCGAGCGCAGGCCCCCGCACCCTCGGCGGCTCAGACCGCGCAGCGGGATCGGATGAAATCCTGCAACGTGGATGCTGGGACGCAACGGCTGTCGGGCGCCGCCCGCAAGAGCTTCATGGCGGATTGCCTCGCGGGAAAGAGCGCCGCGCCGGCCAAGGAGCTGACGCCGCAGCAGATGAAGATGAAGAGCTGCAATGCGGATGCCTCGGCCAAGAGCCTCAAGGGCGCCGAGCGCAAGGCGTTCATGAGCACGTGCCTCAGAGGTTAGTCGCCTGCGCCCATACCGCGTCCCTGTTCGGCTTCTGACCAATGTCAGGGCTGCGTGAAACGGATGCCGTTCGAGATACCGACCGATCTCGGGCGTCCTGAACGTCACTCGGGCTTCCACGAAGCGGTCGACGTCCCCCTCACTCTCCCCCCGCTCCGTCGCGGAACGGTTTTGCCAGCCTCGCCGTAACTGACCCATCGAGCCGCGACGGCGCGGGTCAGATGGCCGAGGCGGTCCCAGCATGAAGCGCGCTCCCTTCCGCATCCTGATCCGCATCGAGGGCGATCGGCGCGTCCTGCGCGCGACCTCGGAGCGCGAGGCGGCGCTCAAGGCCGAATCCGTTCTCCGGCGCTACGACGTCCTGCCCGGCGGCGCCGGCCTCATCATCGAAGCGTCGGACACCCGGGCGAGCGCGCGCATCGCGGCCTATCTGGCCGACGTCGCGCTCGAGATGGAAATCGCGTGATCGGCCTCCGAGTATGACGGTCTCGGACAGCGCGGTCCCCTACGTGCTGGGCGCTGCGGCGGTGCGCTCGGTCGAGGTCATCGACGGCGGCGGCACACTGGCGATCCGATTGCGGTCGCCCGACGACAGTGAGTTCTGCGTCCTGCTGCCGATCGGTGTCGTGGGCGACCTCCTCTTTCAACTCGCGGATGTGATGAGCGTCAGCCTTGACCCACGCCCATGACCGAGAGGATGCCCACCTGGGCGAAGGGGATGACCCGGTGCTCGACGCGGTCGCCGTGCTTCGGTGCCGCGGGTACACGGTCGAGCCGGATGACGACTGCGCGCGCTGGCGGATCGACGGTGCTGACTGGATCACGCTCAGCGACCTGTTCGCGCGGGCTCTGCGGCTCGGCTTGAGAGACGGGCCGGGACGCGCGCAGTAATCCCCGGCCAGACCCGGAGTTGGACCGCTGAGGGATCGACCGGCGGGATCAAACACCTAGTTGATCAGGCAGAAGCCGGCTTCCGCCCTGTCGACGCCGCCGACGCGCCTCCCGGTCTCGCAACTCGGGGCGACGGCGCGCACCGCTTGGACACGCGGCGTTTCGGCCGGCGGGCGGAGGAGGGTGTGCTGTGGCCGAAGCTCCGGCTCGCGCGCTTCGGCCGGCGTGTTCGCCACCGCTGCCGCGGCCGCCGCAGGAACGGCCGCAGCGATGGGGGCCGGCGCGATCGCGATGGTGGGACGGTAGCCGGCACGGCCGCTCGGGGCCGTGTGGGTCGCGGCGACAGACGGAGGCAACGCGGGTCGCTGCGCCGTCGACGACCGCCCGAAGAACAGACGCCCGCGCCCGCGCGCCTCGACGGTGTCGATGCTACCCACAAGTGTAGAGATCACCACACCTGCCACCAGCCACGCGCGCATGATGTCCCCCACCGCACGCGAGGAGTATGGCAGCGAACCAATTCAATAGTGCTGCCATGACCTTTCAAATTCGATTGATTTGATGAATGCAGAGCGCGGGATCTCCGCGCGCCTGACCTGTCGGCACCGAGCCGCGATCGACCGGACAACGCGATCCCTCGGCAAGAGCGGCTCCCGGCGTGCCGATGACCGATTGCGCCGTGCACCGTCCGCCGTGTCGCGTGCTGAGCCGACCGATACGGTGTGGCCGCGCAGCCGGGAGGACACGCCCCCGCGGCAAGTCTCGCGGGCAGGACTTCCGGGCACGACCCACCGGCAAGCCTTCTTACGCCCCCCGGACCCGCGGTGCCGGAGACCGGGGCCGAGACAGCCGGACGTCAGGTACCGGGGCGGCCCAACCAACGACACCCTGGAGCCGCACCGCCCGGCGGGCCGCGCCGTGCCGGAGGGCCGGATGAGAACGGTGACTCCACCCGTTCTCGATCGAGGGCCCATCGCCCGCCGGATCTCCTGCCCGTGTTTCGACGCCGCAAGACTTCTCCGACCGACGCGTCGCCCGGCGCCGGTTCAGGTCCCGCCGCGGGGCAACTCGCGGTGTCGGGCGTGAGCCGACGCTACGGCCGGACGCTGGCGCTGGACAACGTGTCGCTGACGCTCGGTCCGGGCGAGATCCTGGCGGTGCTCGGCGCCTCCGGCTGCGGGAAGAGCACGCTGCTGCGGCTCATCGCCGGCCTGGACGCGCCGGACGCGGGCGAGATCGCCTTCGGCGATCGCCGCGTCGCCGGGCGCGGCCGCAACGCGCCGCCCGCGAGCCGCGGCGTGGGCCTGATGTTCCAGGACTACGCGCTGTTTCCCCACCTCACCGTGCTGGCCAATGTCCGCTTCGGCCTCGCCCATCTCCGCGGCGCGGACGCGCGGGACATCGCCCGCGAGCGCCTCGATCAGGTCGGGCTGGCACACCGCGCCGACAGCTATCCGGGCACGCTGTCGGGCGGAGAGGCGCAGCGGGTGGCGCTCGCCAGGGCGCTCGCCCCGCGTCCGCGGGTGCTGCTCCTCGACGAGCCGTTCTCGAACCTCGATGCCGGCACCCGCGAGCGTGTCCGCGCCGACACCCTGGCGGTCCTGCGGCGGGACGGCATCGGCGCGATCCTCGTCACGCACGACGCGGCCGAGGCGGTCGCCTGCGCGGACCGCATCGTCCTGATGCACCGGGGTCGGATCGTCCAGAGCGGCAGCGCCGAGGCGCTGTACGCCGCGCCGGCGACGCCGTTCGCCGCCCGGGCGCTCGGCGAGATCATCGAGATTCCGGGCCGCGCCGTCGACGGCCACGTCGCGACACCCCTCGGCACGCTGCCCCGGCCCGACGCCGTGCCGGAGGGCGCGGTCAAGGTCTGCCTGCGCCCGGAGGCGATCCGCCTCGGGCCGGCGGGTGCCGGGGTGCCGGCCAGGATCCTGGGCCGGGCCTTCGCGGGGCCGCGCCTGCGCCTGGACATCGCGGTCGCGGGCCTCGGCGCGCCGCTTCGCCTCGACCTCCCGCCGGAGGCCGTCCCGGGCGAGCAGGTCGGCATCGAGCTGCTGCCCGGGCGCGCCCATGTCTTCCCGCTGCCGGACAGAGCTCAAGTGTTGTCAGATTGTAATTAGAACATATCTAAATAAATCCGCCTTGCGGGGCGCATTCTTACTGTATAGCACCGGCTCGTCGCTCGACGAACGGGGTTTATCATGTTGGACGTCTGCAGAACCGGAGCCTGGGCGAGCCTGTGCCTGTCTCTCTGCTTCGGCGGACCGGCCTACGCGGCCGAGGTCAACCTCTACACCACCCGCGAGCCGGGCCTGATCCGGCCCCTGCTCGACGCCTACACGGCGCAGAGCGGCGTCACCGTGAACACGGTCTTCGTGGAGAAGGGGCTGGCCGAGCGGGTCGCCGCGGAGGGCGCGCGCTCGTCCGCCGACGTCCTCATGACGGTCGATATCGGCAACCTGATCGAACTCGTCGACCGCGACCTGACCCAGCCGGTGCGCTCGCCCGTGCTCGAAGCGGCCGTGCCGGCGCCCCTGCGCGGCGCCGACGGGCGCTGGTTCGCCCTCTCGATGCGCGCGCGCGTGCTCTACGCCGACACGGGCCTGAACGATCTCGCGGCCGCGACCTACGAATCGCTCGCCGACCCGCGCTGGAAGGGCAAGGTGTGCCTGCGCTCGGGCCAGCATCCCTACAACACCGCCCTGATCGCCGCCTTCCTCGTCCGCCACGGCGCGGAGAAGACGGAGGCGTGGCTGCGGGGCGTGAAGGACAACCTCGCCCGCAAGGCGACGGGCGGCGACCGGGACGTGGCCCGCGACATCGCGGCCGACCTCTGCGAGGTGGGCCTCGGTAATTCCTACTATGTCGGACTGATGCGCTCGGGTCGCGGCGGGGCGGACCAGCAGAAATGGGGCGCGGCCATCAAGGTCGTGCTGCCGACCTTCGAGGGCGGGGGCACGCACGTGAACGTGTCGGGGGCGGTCGTCGCCAAGAACGCGCCGAACCGCGACCAGGCGGTCAAGCTCCTCGAGTACCTCGTCTCCGACGCCGCGCAGGCGCTCTACGCCAAGGTCGACTACGAGTATCCGGTGAAGGCCGGCGCCCCGATCGAGCCGCTGCTCGCGGAACTCGGTCCGCTGAGCGTCGATCCGACGCCGCTCGTCGAGATCGCCCGCAACCGCAAGGCGGCGAGCCTGCTCGTCGACAAGGTCGGCTTCGACAACTGAGTTCGAGCCGGGCCGGATGTCGGTGACCCGCTCTCTGGGCTGGGCGGGGGCGGTCGCCCTGGCGGCGCTGCTGCTCGCGCCCGTGATCTCCCTGGGCTTCACGGCGTCCGAGGGCGGCGGCGAGCTGTGGCCGCACCTCGCCGCCTACGTGCTGCCGCAGGCGATCCGCGACACCGCCCTGCTGCTCGCGGGCGTCGGCCTGCTGGTGATCGGGCTCGGGACCGCGACGGCGTGGCTGGTCGCGGCATTCGACTTCCCCGGTCGGCGCCTCCTCGAGGCCGCCCTGCTGCTGCCGCTGGCGATGCCGACCTACGTGGTCGCCTACGCCTATCTCGACCTGCTGCACCCGCTCGGGCCGTTCCAGGTCGGGCTGCGGGGCCTGCTCGGCCTGTCGAGCCCGCGCGATCTCGCCCTGCCGGACCTGCGCTCGCTGCCGGGCTGCAGCCTGCTGCTCGGCTTCGTGCTCTACCCTTACGTCTATCTGCCGACCCGCGCGCTGTTCCTGATGCAGGCCGGCTCGCTGCTGGAAGCCGCGCGCACGCTCGGGGCCGGGCCGTGGCGCAGCTTCCTGCGGATCGCCCTCCCGCTCGCGCGGCCGGCGATCGCCCTCGGCACCGGCCTCGCCCTGATGGAGGCGCTGAACGATGTCGGCGCGGCCGAGTTCCTGGGGGTGCGCACACTGACGGTGCAGGTCTACGCCACCTGGGTGAACCGCTCGGACCTGCCCGGCGCCGCGCAGATCGCGCTGGTGATGCTGGCCGCGGTGGTCGCGGTCGTCGGCCTCGAACGGCTCGCGCGGGCCGGCCGCGGCTATGCCGGGGGCGCCCGCCGCCACACGGCCGGCGCGCGCCGCCGGCTGGACGGCTGGCGGGCCGGGGCGGCCCTGGCCCTGGGCACGGCCCCCGTCGCGATCGGATTCCTGGTGCCGGCGGGCTCTCTCGGCCTCGAGGCGTGGCGCCGGATCGACGCGGGCGGCTTGCCCGACGCGCTCGCCGCCCAGGCCCTCAACACGGTCTACTACGCGGGCCTCGCCACGGCGGTGACGGTGCTGGCGGGCCTGGCGGTGGCGGCCGTTCCCTCCCTGCTGAGCGCCCGGGCCGGGCGCCTGCTCATCGGCGCGGCCGGGATCGGCTACGCCATGCCGGGGACCGTGCTGGCGGTCGGGCTCCTGGGTCCTCTGGCGCTGGTCGAGGCCGGGTTGTTCGAGGCCGGCCTGACGACCGCACGGGTGGGACTCGGGACCGGCGCCGCCCTCGTCATCGCCTACGCCCTGCGCTTCCTGACCGTCACGGTGGGCGCCAGCGAGGCCGGCTTCGCGCGGATCCCGCGCACCATCCCCGACGCCGCGCGGGTGCTCGGGCGAGGTCGGCTCGCCACGCTGGTCACCGTGCAGCTACCGCTGGCCTGGCCCGCGGTGCTGAGCGGCGGCCTCCTCGCCTTCGTCGACATCGCCAAGGAACTGCCGGTGACGCTGCTCCTGCGTCCCCTCAACGTCGAGACGTTGAGCACGCATCTCTACGGCGAGGCGGCGCGCGGCACGTACGAGGACGGCGCCGTCGCCGCCGTGCTCATCGTGATGATCGGTCTCCTCCCGGTGACGCTCCTGCTCAGGCTCGACCGGAACGCGATCGGGCCGGGACGGTTGGCCGGGGAAGAGCCGCGGACCGGCCGGGGATAGGCCGGGGAGAGGTCGGGGAGAGGTCGGGGATCGATCGCCCGCCCTTCGCGCCGCCCGCTCCCCGCACCGGTATCCGTCCCGCGCCCGTCTCCGCGTCGCGGGCCTCGGCGGTCAGGCGATGGTCGGCACGATCCCGCCCTCGACCCGGAGCGCGGCGCCGTTGGTCGCGGCGGCGAGGGGACTCGCCAGGTAGGCGATCATGGCGGCGACCTCGTCCGGCTCGATCAGGCGCTGGATCAGCGACAGCGGCCGATGGAGCCGGAAGAACTCCGCCTCCATCGCCTCGGGCGACAGGTCGGGATCGGAGGCGACACTCTTCAGGAAATCGCTGATCCCGTCGGAGCGCGTGGGCCCGGGCAGCACCGTGTTCACGGTGACGCCGCTGCCCTTGGTGAGTTGCGCGAGTCCGCGGGCGATCGTCAGCTGGGCCGATTTGGTCACGGCGTAGTGGATCATGTCGGGCGGCGGCACGATCCCGGACTCGCTCGAGACGAACAGGACGCGCCCCCAGCCGCGCGCCTGCATCCCCGGGAGATAGGCCTGCGCGAGCCGGGCCCCCGACACGACGTTGACCGCGAACAGGCGGTGCCAGTCGTCGTCGGCGATGTCCGGGAAGGCCTTGGCCTCGTAGATCCCGAGATTGTTGACGAGGATGTCGACCGCGGGGGCCGCGCGCACGAGCGCGGCAGCGCCCTCGGCCGTGGCGGGATCGGCCAGGATCGCGCGCGCGCGGCCCGCCGCGGCGACCGCGGCCGCGGCCGCGTCGAGCTTGGCCTGCTGGCGCCCCGCGATGATGACCTCCGCGCCCTCCGCGGCCAGCCGTTTGGCCACGGCGAGACCGATCCCGGCGGTCGAGCCGGTGACCAGGGCGCTTCGTCCCGTGAGCTGCAGATCCATGACGGTTCGTCCTCGTTGCCGTGTCGGTCCCGAGGAGATGGACGGCCGCCGGATTGCTGAGTAGCAGGCATCGCGGCACGATGATCGTGACTTGGATGCACGAGTCGCGGCGCGATGGACAACCGGCTCGGGGACATGGAGGCGTTCCTCCAGGCGACGCGGTGCGGCAGCTTCGCGGCGGCCGCCAAAGCCCTGCGGCAAACCCCCTCCGCCGTGAGCCGGGCCGTCGCCCGCCTCGAGGCGCGCCTCGGGGTCGCGCTGCTCCGGCGCACGACCCGATCCCTGACCCTGACCCCGGAAGGCGAGGCCTACCGCGAGCGGGCCGCCGAGCTGATGGCGGAACTCGACGCGATGGAGCGGGGCCTCACCCAGACCGCCGCCGAGCCGAGCGGGCGGCTCCGGGTGAACGCCTCGGTCCCGTACGGGACCCACGTCGTCCTGCCGGTCCTGCCGCGCTTTCTCGCGCAGCACCCGCGGATGAGCCTGGATCTCGCCCTGACCGACGAGGTGATCGACCTGCCCGCCACGCAGGCGGACGTCGCGATCCGGATCGGCCCACTCCGCGACACCCGCCTGCGGGCCCGACGCCTCGGGCGCAGCCGGATGATCGTGGTCGCCGCCCCCGCCTATCTCGCGCGGGAAGGTGTCCCGGAGCATCCCGACGACCTCGCGGCGCACAATTGCCTCAACTTCAGCTTCCGCCGCTCCCTCGATACCTGGCCGTTCCGCGTCGGAGCCGGTCTCAACCAGCGGCCGATCCAGGGGAATTTCTACGGCAATTCCGGCGAGGTGGTGCGCCTGATGGCGCTCGGCGGCGCCGGGATCGCCCGCCTCGCCCGGTTCCATGTGGCGGCCGATCTCGCGGCCGGTCGGCTCGTGCCGGTGCTGGAGGCGTTCAACCCCGGCGATGCCGAGGACGTCCACGTCCTCTATGTCGGCCACGCGCGCTTGGCGCTGCGCATCCGAAGCTTCGTCGATTTCCTCGCCGCCCACGCGACGGTGGAGGAATGACATCGGCGCGGCAGACGCTTCACGAGCGATGCCTTGACTGCAGTAATATCGAGTTTCATTGCTCGAAGACGCGCAATATTTGAGAAACTTGGGTCCTGAACAGGTTCAGATCCGGCGACGGAGAGGCCGGCTCGCGGTCCGGGCGTTGGAGCCGAGCGTCGCCGAGCCCGTCATGCGCGGCCCGACCTCGGTGCAGCGCGCGCGTGCGCGCGACCCCGAACCGCTCTGGCAGCCATCGGCCGCTCTGAGTGCTAACCGACTGAGATCGCGGGCGATTCGGCGTTTGTTAACAGCTCAGCCGGCAACTTTCTTGCTTCGTCGTGGGTCACTCTCACGATGCGCGCAGGAGGGGCCGCCATGAGCGTTTCGACCGCCTTCCGTCGTCAGCTGGAAGGCTACAGCCTGACGACAGCCGAGATCCTGTATCACCTGCCCGACCATCCCCACCTGCTCCAGACCTTCATCTGGCAGCAGCACGACCTCTTCCCCGTCTTCCCGGAGCTGAAGCGCTTCCTGGCCTTCTGGCAGGGCGCCCTCGATGGGCCGCTGCATTCGGTGAAGGTGGCCCACAGCCGCCTGATCAGGCCCGCGGAATTGCGGGCCGTCGGCAGCGAGTTTCACCTCCACTGACGCCGGGGGCGGGAGCCGAGCTTTCCGCGGACCCGCGCGGGAAGCGCGATCGCGATGGTCGCGGAGGTCGCGGAGGTCGCGGAGGTCGCGGAGATCGCGGAGATCGCCTGCGCCGGCCGGATGCGGGTGCTGGGTCCGCGCTCAGATCTCGCCGCGACTCATCCGCTTGGCGATGTGGTCCGCCTGCCGCAGGGCCAGCGCGACGATGGTGAGGGTCGGATTCTCCGCGGCGCCGGTCGTGAACTGGGAGCCGTCCGAGACGAACAGGTTCTCGACATCGTGGGCTTGGCCGAAGCGGTTGACGACGCCGTCCCGGGGCTTCTCGCTCATGCGGTTCGTGCCGAGGTTGTGCGTCGACGGATAGGGCGGGGTGCGGATGGTGCGGACCGCGCCGACGGCCTCGTAGAGGGCGCTGCCCTGCCTGTAGGCGTGCTCGCGCATCGCCTCGTCGTTGGGATGGTCGGCGAAATGGACCGACGCGACCGGCATCCCGTAGGCATCCGTGTCGTCCGACAGGGTGATGCAATTGTCGGAACAGGGCATGTCCTCGCCCACGATCCAGAGGCCCGCCATGTTCCGGTACTTGTCGAGGGCGCCGGCGAAGTCGCGGCCCCACGTCTGCGGGTCGAGGAACGCCGCCATGAAGGGCAGGCCCAGGGAGAGCGTCTCGAGCTCGTAGCCGCCGACGAAGCCGCGGCTCGGATCGTGCCGGGCCTCGTCGCGCACGATGCCGGCCATCGTGGTGCCGCGGTACATGTGGACCGGCTTCTCGAAGATGGCGTAGACCGAACCGGTCGTGTGGCGCATGTAGTTGCGCCCGACCTGCCCCGACGCGTTGGCCAGACCGTCGGGGAACTTCGCCGAGTGCGAATTGAGGAGGAGTCTCGGGCTCTCGATGGAGTTGCCGGCCACGGCGACGGCCCGCGCTCTCTGCCGGTGCTCGACGCCGTCCTTGTCGGCGTAGACCACGCCGGTGACCTTGCCGCCGGGATCGTGCTCGATCCGCAGCACCTGGCAGCCCGAACGGACCTCGAGCCGGCCCGTGGCCTCGCCCTTCGGGATCTCCGCGATGAGCGTCGACCACTTGGCGCCCGACTTGCACCCCTGGAAGCAGAAGCCGAGCTGCATGCACGCGGCACGGTCGTCGCGCGGCTCGGAGTTGATGGCCATCCGGCCGGTATGCACCTCCGTGTAGCCGACCTTGCGGGCGCCGGCCTCGAGCACCTTGAAGTTGTTGTTGCCCGGCAGGCCCGGGATGCCGTTGGTGCGCGTGACGCCCATCCGGTTCTCGGCCATGGCGTACCAGGGGTCCATCTCCGGGAGGTCGACGGGCCAGTCGAGGAGGTTGGCCCCCTTCACGGCGCCGTAATGCGTGCGCGTCCTGAACTCGTGCTCCTGGAAGCGCAGCGACGCGCCCGCCCAGTGCACGGTCGAGCCGCCGACGGCCTTCACGATCCAGGCCGGCAGGTTGGGGAACGTCTTGGCGATCGGCCACGGCCCGGTGGCGTGCCGCTTGTCCTTCCAGGCGAGCTGGGCGAACGAATCCCACTCGTCGTTGACGAAGTCGAAGGTCTCGTGCCGGTCGCCCGCCTCGAGGATGACGGTGTCGATGCCCTTGAGCGCGAGTTGGGTCCCGAGGGTCCCGCCGCCGGCGCCCGAGCCGACGATGACGAAGACGGAGCCGTCGCTGAGGTCGTAGGGAGCTGACATGGTTTCCTCCTGCCGCGGATCGGCCCCGTCCCGTCTTCGCGCGGGATGGTCGGACCGAGCGGTGAATGCGTGTCGCGCGCGGCCGCCGGCGCGGGCGCCGGGCCACCGTCAGAGCCAGTCGATGTCGTCGAAGCCGCGCTCCAGGTAGCCGCCCTTGTCGAAGGAGGCGCCCTCGTAGCCGAAGATCGGCCACAGCTCCTTCTGGTTGTAGAGACCGACGATCAGGTTGGCCCGCACCTTCTGGAAGAACGGGGTCGGCTCGATGGTCTCGAGGAGGGCCGCCCGGTCCGTATCCTGCGGAACCTTGGCGTAGGGCAGGCGGTGCCTCTCGACGGCCGCCCGGTTGAGCGCGGCCATCCCGTCCTCGAGGAGCGTCAGTTCTCCTGGAGCGGTCCGCGCCGCGTCGTCGAGGATCTGCACCGCGGCGGCGTAGTACCTGTCGGCGACGCGGTCGTGCGGGTAGCAGTCGCGCGACATCTGCACGAGCGAGGCGAAGGTCTCGGGCTTCGTCGCCTTCGGCATCTGCGCCCAGGCCCGCCCGGTCACGCTGCCGTCCGGCATGACCGCGACCGCGAGCAGCGTCGAGCCCGCTGCGCCCAGGAACCCGCGGCGGGACAGGTGCGCGCCCGTCTCCTGCATCCTCATCCCGTCCTCCCCTGTCCGTGTCGGTCGTGCCGGTGCCGCGGCGGCCGATGGCGGGCCGTCGCGGGTCATCAGGCGAAGCGCCAACCGCGGGCGAGCACCTCGATCTTGTGCTCGTCCGGGTCGTCGATGAAGCAGGAGCGCGCCGTGCCCGGGGCGGCCCCCACGCCCAGGCCGCAGGCGCCGTCGTGGCCCGTGTTGACCGTCAGCGCCGACGCGAGACCGGACGCGGCATGCGCGAGATCGATCGGGGTGAAGGTTTCGAAGCCGGGACGGTCGGCGGTGTCGAGGCCGAAGGCGGCCCGGTAGAAACGCGCGGAGCGCGCCGCGTCCCGGACCCGGATCATCGCGGGGATCCGCTCGGGCATGTCGGACATGTCGCGCATGATCCCCCTGTCGAGGCCCGAGGCCGACGGCCCCGAGGGGTCCCGCCGAGCGGAAACTTAGAGCCGCTCCAGCGTGCGGTGGTAGTATCATGCTACTGCGGAGCGGGCCCGCGACGATCCGCGGAGCGCGTTATGCCAGAGCCCGGAAGGCGGTGGAAACGGGCGCGCGCTGCATTATTATTCCTCATCCCGGGGAAGCGCGGGCGGTCGCCGCGGGTGAGCGGCGCGGATCGCAGGGGTGGACATGTGCAATCTGTACTCGGGGATGCCGTCCGCCGACTACGAGGGCGAGACCCGCTCCATCCGGCTCGGCGGACACTCGACCTCGATCAGGATCGAGGTGATGTTCTGGAACGTGCTCGAGGACATCGCCGCCGCTCAGGGCATGCCCCTTCCGCGCCTCGTGACGCTTCTCTACGACGAAGTGCTCGCTCTCCACGGTGAGGCACGCAATTTCGCCTCGCTCCTGCGGTGCGCGTGCCTGAGGCACCTCGAGATGAAGGCGGACCGCCTCGCCTCGGCGCAGCGGCGCGCCGTGGAACAGCGCGGCAGGGTCGCGGGGGACGTCGACAGCGCCCTGGACCGGATCGACGACCGTGACGTCGGCGTCGGACACGTCGCGCGGACCGCGCGCGCCCTGCGCGGCGACACGGTCCGGCCGCGCGATGCCCGCGGCGAGGGCTGAGGCGCGTCCCCCCCGGCATGGCCGATGCAGAGGGCTGGCGCGGTCGGCCGCTCCGGCCCCGATGAACGGATACCCGACATGCCGCTGCAGGAAGCCCCGAGGTCGCCCATCCGCGGCGGTCGCATCGCGATCGCCGGCCTCGGCACCGTCGGGCTGGCCGTGGCGCGCGCGCTCGATGCGGGCGCCATATCGGGGCTGAGGCTGACCGCCGTCGCGGTTCGCGATGCCGCCAGAGCCCGGGCCGCCCTCGCGGCGCTCGCGGAGCCGCCGGAGGTCGTCACCGCGTTCGACGCCCTGGAGCCGCGGGCCGACATCGTGCTGGAATGCGCGCCGTCCCAGCATCTCCCGGCGATCGTGCGGCCCTTCGTGGCGGCGGGGAAGACCGCGATCGTGCTGAGCTGCGGCGCGCTCCTCGATCACGAGGACCTCGTGGCGACGGCCCGCGCCCACGGCGGTCAGATCGTCGTCCCGACCGGCGCGCTGCTCGGCCTCGACGCCGTGACGGCCGCCGCGGAGGGCACCATCCGCACGGTGCGGATGATCACCCGCAAGCCCGTGCGCGGCCTCGTCGGCGCCCCCTACCTCGCGGAGAACGGCATCGAGATCGGCGGCATCACCGAGCCGATGCGCATCTTCGCCGGCAGCCCCCGCGGGGCGGCCCGCGGCTTCCCGGCGAATCTCAACGTCGCGGTCGCGCTCTCGCTGGCCGGCATCGGTCCCGACCGGACCGAGCTCGAGATCTGGGCCGACCCCGGCCTGGAGCGCAACACGCACCGCATCGAGGTGGAGGCCGACGCCGCGCGCTTCGCGATGACGATCGAGAATGTCCCGACCGACGAGAACCCCCGCACGGGCCGCATCACGGCCCTGTCGGCCATCGCCTACCTGCGCAAGCTCACAGCCCCGCTCCGGGTCGGAACCTGACAGACCGGACCCGGCCGGCACGGCCCCTGACCCCGCGCCCCCGCGCCCGGAGCGGTGCCCGGGCGCGGTCGCCTCTCAGAGCCCGGAGCGATCCGTGACAGCGGCGAGCGGCGCGATCCCGTCCGCCATCGAGCGGGCCACGGCGGCGCCGTCAAGCGCGGGCGGCGCCGGCCGCGGGCCCCGCGGCGAGGTCGAGGCGCGGCCCCGCGGGCTCCGCGCCCACCTCCCGGACGCCGCCCGCGATCTCACCCCGCCACTTGGCGACCGCCGCGGTGGCGAGACCGTTACCGAGGACGTTCGTGACGGTGCGCCCCATGTCGAGGATCTGGTCGATGCCCATGATCAGCAGGATGCCGGCGGCCGGGAGACCGAACATCGGCACGGTGGCGGCGACCACGACCAATGAGGCCCGCGGCACGCCGGCGATGCCCTTGCTCGTCACCATCATGACGAGCAGCATCGTCAGCTGCTCGCCGAAGCCCATGTGAATCCCGAACGCCTGGGCGATGAACAGGGCGGCCATGGCCTGGTACATCATCGAGCCGTCGAGGTTGAACGAGTACCCGAGCGGCAGCACGAACCCCGTCACGCGCGGGCGCACCCCGAAGCGCTCCAGCACCTCGACGGTGCGCGGGAAGGCGGCCTCGCTGCTCGCCGTCGAGAAGGCGAGGATCATCGGGGCGCGCAGCAGGCGCAGCAGCTCCACCACGCGCCGGCCCAGCACGGCCCAGCCGGCACCGATCAGCAGCAGCCAGAGCAGGGACAGGCCCGCGTAGAAGCTGGCGATGAACTTGCCGTAATCGAGAAGGACGCCGAGCCCTTGGACGGTGACGACCGCCGCGATGGCCGCGAAGACGGCGATCGGCGCGAGCCGCATCACCGTGTCGGTGACCCTGAACATCACGCGGGCGAGGCCGTCGAGAAGCTGCACCATCGGCTCGCTGTAGCGCCGGTCGATCGTGCTGAGACCGAAGCCGAAGAAGATCGAGAAGACCAGGATCTGCAGCACCTCGTTGCCGGCCATGGCCGAGACGATGCTGGTCGGGAAGACGTGGACGAGGAAGTCGCGCAGGTTCAGCGAGGCGGCCTTCAGGCCGGTCTGCGCCCCCGCGTCGGGCAGCGGCAGGCCCAGGCCCGCGCCCGGCTGGAACAGGTTCGCGGTCAGGAGCCCGAGGGTGAGCGAGACGACCGAGGCGGTGACGAACCAGCCCATGGCCAGCGCGGCGACCCGGCCGACCGAGCGGGCGTCGCCGAAGCTCGCGATGCCGGCCACGATGGTGGCGAACACGAGCGGCGCGATGATCATCTTGATCAGACGCAGGAAGATGTCGGTCGCGAGGGTGAAGTGCGCCGCGAACGCCTTGGCCTCGTCGGGTCCGGCCGCCAGTCCGTGCAGGACGGCGCCGACGAGGATGCCGAGTGCCAGCCCGAGCCCGGTATAGAGCGTGAGCCGGCCCGAGCGCGATGTCGTGGAATCCGGGTCCGTATCGGCGTGCGTCATCCGTTGTCCTCCCATGGGATCGTGTTGTTCGGCGTGCGGGACTCGACCGCTGGCGTCGCGGACGCGGATCCCGGTTTCTGGATCAGGCCCCGGCGACGGCCCGGGCGATGACCGGATCGGGGGCTTGCGGGCGGGTCAGCCGCTCGGGCCGGAGGACCGCGTCGAGCTGCGCGCGGGCCATCAGCCCCTTCTCGAGCACGAGGTCGTAGACGCCGCGGCCGGTCGCGTGCGCCTCCATGGCGACGGCCGTCGCGTTGCGGTAGCCGATATAGGGGTTGAGCGCGGTCACGATCCCGATCGAGTGCTCGACGCTGGCGCGCAGCCGTTCGCGGTTGGCGGTGATGCCCCGCACGCAGTGGAGATCGAGCGTGCGGCAGGCGGCTTCGAGATGCGCGAAGCTGCGGAACAGGCTGTAGGCGATCACGGGCTCGAAGGCGTTGAGCTGCAGCTGGCCGGCCTCGGCCGCGAAGCTGATCGTCACGTCGTTGCCGATCACCTCGAACGCCACTTGGTTCACCACCTCGGGGATCACCGGATTGACCTTGCCGGGCATGATCGAGGAGCCGGCCTGCCGGGCCGGCAGGTTGATCTCGCCGAAGCCCGCGCGCGGACCGCTGGAGAGCAGGCGCAGGTCGTTGCAGGTCTTGGACAGCTTCACGGCCACCCGCTTGAGGACGCCGGACACCTGCACGAAGGCGCCGCAATCCTGGGTTGCCTCGACCAGATCCTCGGCCGTGACGAGCGGGATGCCGGTGATCTCGGACAGCCGCGCGCGGACCGCGGCCGCGTAGAGGGGATGCGCGGTGATGCCGGTCCCGATCGCGGTGGCGCCCATGTTGATCTCGCGGATCAGCAGCTCGGCCTCGCCCAGCCGGGCCTCGTCCTCGCCGAGCATGCGCGCGTAGGTGCCGAATTCCTGGCCGAGCGTCATGGGCACCGCGTCCTGCAGCTGGGTGCGGCCCATCTTGAGCACGTCCGAGAACTCGGCGGCCTTGGCCTCGAAGCTGCCGCGCAGCGACGCCATCGCGGCGACGAGCCGACGGATCGCGCCGATGCCGGCGATCTTGAGGGCCGTCGGGTACACGTCGTTGGTGCTCTGGCCCATATTGACGTGCTCGTTCGGGTGCAGCTGCCCATAGGCGCCGCGGGCGTGGCCGAGCAGTTCGAGCGCGCGGTTGGCCACGACCTCGTTGGCGTTCATGTTGGTCGAGGTCCCGGCCCCGCCCTGGATGAGATCGACCACGAACTGATCGTGCAGGCCGCCGGCCCGGATCTCCTCGCAGGCCGCCACGATCGCGTCGCAGCGCGCCGCGTCGAGCAGGCCGAGTTCCCGGTTGGCGAGCGCCGCCGCCTGCTTGATCGCCGCGAGCGCCCGGATCAGGTCCGGGCAGGTGGCCAGCGTGGTGCCGGTGATCGGGAAGTTCTCGACCGCGCGCAGGGTATGGATGCCCCAGTAGGCCGCCTGCGGAACCTCGCGGTCGCCCAGGAGGTCGTGCTCGGTGCGGGTGGCGGCGGCGGAAGCGATCTCGGACACGGCTCTCTCCTCGCGCGCGGAAGCGATCCGGCGCGCCGTAGGGCAGGACGGTTGGGCGGACGATTGCGCGTGAGCGACCGGCCCGCGTGAGGGGGCGTCGACGCTCTCGACGGTGCGCGATGAAGGGTCGCCGCCAGTCGCCCCGCCCTCACGGGCGGCCGCGCCTGACCGGCCGGCTTCTGATAGTCCCGGTGCCGGCGGGCCGCCAATGCTAGTTGCGACCAGAACTATTCCGAACCGGAATAGTTCTTCGAATCCGCGGCGGCGGCCGACCAGACGGCCTCCAAGAACGGCCGGGCCCGCTCCGCGCTGCGGTACAGCCGGATCTCCATCGACATCTCGGGGCTGACGATGGCGAGCGCGCCCGCCGCGATCTCGCCGGCCACGAGGCTCCTCGGCAGCCACGCGACCCCATGTCCCGCGAGCGCCATCGACCGCAGGGCCTCGGCCATCGAGTTCTCGTTCGTGTGGACCGGATAGGTCGTGGGCGCGCCCTCCCGGGCCTGGGCGATGGCGGCGAGCCGGCCCAGGAAGGAGCCGCGGGAATATTGCAGGAGCGGCAGGCGCCCTTCCCGGTCGCGGGGGAGATCCGTCGGCGCCGCCACGGCCACGAGGCTGTCCTGGCCGACGACGAGGCAGGGAAAGCGATCGGGCCCGAGCGGGATCGGGATGCCCGGATGGTGATAGGTCAGCATGAGGTCGTAGCCGCCCTCGACCAGGGCCTGGAGGCAGATGTTGAAGTTCTCCGGCAGCACGCGGCTGCTCATCGCACCGAGCTCGCCCCGGAGCGCGCCGAGCCAGCGCGGCAGGAAGGAGAGGCAGAGCGAATGCAGGGCCGTGATGGCGACGACGGGCAGGCTCGACCGCTCGCTGCGGTTGCGGAAGTCGGCGCGGCTGAGGGTGAGGAGGCGCACCACCTCCTCGGCGGTCTCGAGGAAGTGGCGCCCGTCCGCCGTGAGGGTGATCGGGTAGGTGCTGCGGTCGAGCAAGGCCGTGCCGAGCCAGACCTCCAGGGAGCGGATGCGGCGGCTGAACGCCGATTGCGTGACGTGCCGCGCCTCCGCCGAGCGTGAGAAGCTACGGGTCTCGGCGAGGCTGAGGAAGTCCTCGATCCACTTCAGTTCCATCGCCGGCCGGGCCACGTTCCAGGGGTCACGGCCTTGAAACGCCGAAAGGGCGGGCCCGGCAAGCGGGGCGGGCGCGTCCGCGCCGACGCGGTCCGGCGCCCGATCCTGGGCGATCGTGGCCGATCCTGCCGAGAACCGCGCGCGCCGACGGCGCGACCCGGAGCGGTCCGCCGGGCGGCCCTCGGACGACGCGAGGCGGCCCGATCGTGGGCTGCGCGATAAGTCTCAACGCGACGGTGGCCGTCGCGACGGCGTCGGAGGAGCGGCGCGGGGCGCTCCCCCGGCAGGCGGGCTCAGGCGAAGTGCGTCGGCAGACTCAGGGCCTGCGCGTAAGTCACCAGCGCGATCGCGCCGCCGATGAGGGTCGCGGCTATGGTGATGCGGTTCGTCCAGGTCATCGTCGTCTCCATCGGGCTCGCGACGGTCGTCGCGGTGTGATCCCGATGTAGGCTCAAGCTTTCAGGCCCGGCGTGTTCCGGAGCACCCGCGCCGGCGGCGTTGCCGGAGCGACGGGGTCGCCGTGGCCGCCGGCGCGGACCGCGGCCGGCTCGGGGAGCGCCCGACCGAACGGCCCCTCCGGCGGCTCCGCGGCGATCGTGCAGGCGTGCAGCACATCGAACGACACGGCGCAGCGATGTGACCGCGGGGCCTCAGCCGCGGGCGCGGCGGCCCGCGACAGGGTGCTACGTCCTTCGGTCGAGCACCGAGCACCACAAATGATGGCGACGGAAACGCCCGCGCGGGCTCTGCGCCTGGACAGGACTGGTCCGAGTCTGGGTCAGCCTCGACGGCCGGCCGCAAGATCAGCATGAGCCGGCTGGCCGCGATCCGAGAGCGTCGCAGGATACACATGCAGGAAACACCCCGCAGAGTCGTGATCCGAACGGATCCCGATTTCGAACAGGCCGTGATCGGCGGATTCAAGCTGGTCGAAGACGCCTACGCGCGCGGGATCATCTCTTGGATGCGCCGGTGCGCGTTGCTGGACCTGTTGGCGAGCGGTGAGTCCGAGCTGTACGAGAGGCGCACCTATGTGACGCCGCATTCGGACCCGGATGCGATCCAGATCGGCGTCTACTTGGAACCGACTTCGGCCTTCCTGATCGAACTCGGTCTGCTGACGCCGGAGATGACCGCGCCCGAACAGGCCGATTCCGGGGCCGACCGCGAGCGCTAGGGCCCGAGGCGCCGGGACGGAGGCTCCGGCCCGGCGGACGCGGGGTCGTGCAGGGGGCTCGCGGCGCGAGTTGCCCCGCCTCTGTGCCCCGGGCACCGCCCGCTGACGCGGCCGCGCGCGGCGGGGCGCGGCCCCGCGTTTGCCTCGCTGCCTCTCCGAGGGCACCATGCGACGCGACGAGGGTGACGGGCGCACGGTCTCCGATGGCATCCAGCACGAGCGCTCGCCGATGAGGCGCCGCGAGGTCCTCGCCGCCCTGGCCGCCGCCGCGGTCGCGCGGCCCGCCGTCGCGCAGCCCGCCAAGGTCCTGCGCTTCATCCCGGAAAGCGACGTCGCGGTGATCGACCCGATCTGGACGACGGCGACCGTGACGCGCAACCACGGCTACCTCGTCTTCGACACCCTCTACGGCCAGACCGCGGGCTACGAGTTCCAGCCGCAGATGGTCGAGGGCCACGCCGTCGAGGCGGATGGCCGCCTCTGGCGCCTGACCCTGCGCGAGGGCCTGCGCTTCCACGACGGCGCGCCGGTGCTGGCGCGCGACGCGGTGGCGAGCGTGCGCCGCTTCGCCGCCCGCGACGCCTTCGGCCGGGCGCTGATCGACGCCACCGACGAACTCGCGGCGACCTCCGACCGCGTCGTGCAGTTCCGCCTCAAGCGGCCGTTCCCGCTGCTGCCCGCGGCTCTGGGCAAGACCGGCACCTCGATGCCCTGCATCATGCCGGAGCGGCTGGCGAAGACCGACCCGAACACGCAGGTCACCGAGATGGTCGGCTCGGGCCCGTTCCGCTTCAAGGCGGACGAGCGCGTCCCGGGGGCGCTCACCGTCTACGAGCGCTTCGACGGCTACGTGCCCCGCCCGGATGGCGCGGCGAGCTTCACCGCCGGACCGAAGCGGGCCCATTTCGAGCGGATCGAGTGGCGGATCGTGCCCGACGCCTCCACCGCCGCGAGCGCGCTGGCGGCCGGCGAGGTCGACTGGTGGCAGAACCCGACGCCGGATCTGCAGGCGCTGCTCAGGAGCAGATCGGGGATCCGGCTGGAGGTGCTCGATCCGGCCGGCGGCATCGGCTGCCTGCGCTTCAACCACCTGCATCCGCCCTTCGACAATCCCGCGATCCGCCGGGCGCTGCTCGGCGCCATCGACCAGACCGAGTTCATGAGCGCGGTCGCGGGCGACGAGCGCGCCTTGTGGAAGGACCATGTCGGCGTCTTCAGCCCCGAGGCGCCGATGGCGACGCGCGCGGGCACCGACGGGCTGGTCGGCCCCCGCGACTACGCCGCGGTCAGGCGCGCCCTGGCGGAGGCCGGCTACCGGGGCGAGCGCGTCGTCATGCTCGACCCGACCGATTACCCGGCCACCCATCCCCTGGCCCTCGTCGCGGCCGAAGCCTTCCAGAAATGCGGCCTCGCCGTGGACCTCGTCGCGATGGACTGGGGGACCCTGGTGCAGCGCCGGGCGAGCCGCCAGCCCCCGGACAAGGGCGGCTGGAGCACCTTCGTCACCTACCTGAACGGCACCAACAACTTCGATCCCGCCGGCCAGCTCGGCATCCGCGGCAACGGCGACCAGGCCTGGTTCGGATGGCCCCGCGCGCCCCGTCTCGAGGAGCTGCGCGCCGCGTGGTTCACCGCGCCCGATTCTGCGGCGCAGAAGGCGATCTGCGCCGAGATCCAGCGACAGTTCTTCATCGACGTGCCGTACCTGCCGCTCGGCGCCTATTACGAGGCGACGGCCTATCGGGGCCTGACGGGCGTGCGCAACGGCTTCCCGCAATTCTACGACGTCAGGCCGGCCTAGAGCGCTCTCCACCGAAGTGGATACCGGTCCGGCTCACGAGAGCGCGTCGAAACAGAGGCTTAGAGCCGCGCCCGGTCCGTACGTGGCGCGCCATCCTTCGCCGGGCCGGACCGTCGCCCCGGCGCGCGGCGCCCCGAGGACACCGGAGCCGATGCGCGTCGCCGTCCGGCCTTTCGCGGCCGCGGCGATGTGGGCGCGGTGGCGCGCGCTACATCGGTGCCATGCGGACTGCGCCAGCCTTCTCCTCCCGCCACCTCGACCGCCTCGGCGACCGCCTGACGGCCGATGTCGACAGCGGCGCGATCGCCGGGGCCGACATGCTCGTCGGCGGCGCGGACGGGGCGATCTGGCGACGCACCGTCGGCTACCGCGACCGCGTCGCGCGCGCGCCCCTCGGGCCCGACGCGCTCTGGCGCATCTACTCCATGACCAAGGTCGTCGTCTCCGCCGCTACCATGGTGCTCGCCGAGCGCGGCGCCCTGCGCCTCGATCAGCCCGTGGCGGCGTTCATTCCCGCCTTCGAGCACCTGTCGGTGCTCGATCCGGACGGCGGCCTCAGGCCCGCCAGGGCCAGGCCGACCGTTCAGGATCTCCTGCGCCACACCGCCGGGATCGCCTACGGCTATCTCGGCGACGGGCCGGCGCGGCGCGCCTACGCGGCCGACGGCCTGCTCGCCGAGGATCTCGACAACGCGGCGTTCGCCGACCGGATCGCCCGCCTGCCGCTGGAGCACGAGCCCGGCACGGTGTGGCACTACTCGCACGCCACCGACGTGCTCGGCCGCGTCCTGGAGATCGCCGGCGGCGCGGATCTGCAGCGGGTCCTCGACGCGACCGTGCTCGAGCCGCTCGGCATGGCCGACACGCTGTTCCAGATCTCGGCCGCGATGGGATCACGCGTCGCGCAGCCGCTCCCGCAAGCACCGGGGCAGCGCCCTGTCTTTCACGATCCCGCGCAGCCGCGGCGCGGCCAGAGGGGCAATGGCGGCCTCGTATCGAGCACGGCGGACTGCGCCCGCTTCCTGCGCATGCTTCTCGCCGGCGGCAGTCTCGACGGCGCGCGCGTCCTGGCGCCGGCCAGCGTGCGACTCATGACCTCGGATCATCTCGGGGCGGTGATCGCGAAGGCCGCCTATTATCCGCCGGGGCCGGGCTACGGCTTCGGGCTCGGCGTGGCGGTCCGCCTCGCGGCGGGCGAGGCGCCGTTCCCCGGCAATGTCGGCGACTGGTTCTGGAGCGGCGTCGGAGGCACATACTTCTGGGTTGACCCTGTAGAGGGGTTCTTCGCGCTCCTGATGATGCAGACCTCCTCGGCCGACCAGCGCCAGCACTACCGCACGCTGACCCGCACCATGGTCTACGCCGCCCTGGAAGACCGTCGACTGTCCGAGACGTCTCCCTGAGTGACAAGGTCCGCCCGACGCATGTCTACGCCGGCGGCACGACCGAATCCGGAGCGGTCATGGCGCGGACTCCTGCCGCGCCGCCTGGACAAGGCGGTCGCCGTCCTCGCGCAGGAGCAGGCGATCCCGCACCAGCGCGTCCACGGACTTGGTCACGGCAGCCAGGTAGGCATTCGGATCCGGGTAGCGCTCCTCCAGCGAGGGCCGCGGATCCCCGTTGGCCTCCCGCTCCGCCCGGGTCCGGGCGAACGGAAGCTGGCTCCCCTCCCGGTCGCAGAGGGCCCCCGCCGGGAAGGGATCGGCGTAGAGATTCCAGCCCGTGAAGGTCGCGCGCGGTGCGGCGACGGCCGGCAGGCGAATGCCTGCCACGTCGTTGCCATCCGCGTCGACGCGGGGCACGAGCGGCCAGTACTGCGGCCCGCTCTCGGGCTTGGGATCGACGTAGGTGCTGAAGCGGGCGATCGTGTTCGGGGCGGTCGGGACCGGCACACCGACGATGAAAGGATAGCCGGCCTCGGCCGGCTCCACCAGCGTGCCGTCCGACAGGCGCGGGATCCGGCTGTCGGGCGGGGGCGTGCCGAGCGTCACCCAGTCCTCGAGTGCGACGAGAAGCGCCCGGAGGGCAGGCGCCGGATTGAGGGTGCTGCGCAGGTTGGCACAGGGGTCTCTGCTCGAGGTCAGTCCGGCGCGCCCGTAGTGGAAGCCGCTCGAGACCAAGTAGACGCGTGTCGTGTCGGGCAAGGCCAGGTCGGTGCGGCCCAGCGGATCCGTCGCCAGCAGCGAGGCACCCTTCTGCCAGTACTCGGTGCCGGTGTTCACCTCGATCAGCAGCGGGTCGAAGCCGTCGTCGCGCAGCAGCGCGCCGCTCCGTCCCGTCACCGGGTCGTGCTGAACCGCCGCGGAGAACGGGAAGGCATTCTCCGGATAGAGATGGTCCTCGTGCTGCGTGTTGGTGCGGGACGGTTGGCCGAAGCGCGCGTTCAGGAAGACGCCGCCGATCCCCGCGATGTGCGACAGCACGCCGTCGAAGACCCGGCGCCCGGCCTCGTCGCGATTGAAGCCCTGGGCGATGAAGTCGCGCAGGTACCGCCCGCTCTGGGAGATGCCGAGCGCGACCGCGTGCCGGATCGCTCCGCCCGCCGGGTTGGCGCCACCGGCGGCATCGCCGCGCAGGTAGGCGACCACGTCGCGCGTCGCGGCGAAGCCGATGCCGAGCACCTTCGGCTCGGTGGCGCGGTAGGTGAACTGGTAGATCGAGCCCGGCAGCGGCTTCGTTCCCTTGGGCAGGAGCTCGAGTTGCCGCGGCGTCGCGTAGTGCCACGCCTCCTCCGGAACCGGCCGCGGCGGGTCGGCCTCCCGGCGGCGCACGGTCAGCTGCGTGTCGGCCTTGTCCTGGCTGGCCGCCTTGAAGGTGAGATAGAAGGGCGCCTCCGGCGGCCCGCGCGTCGCGCTCACGAGTTCGTCGCGCACGATCTCCACGATCGGCTCGCCGTTCCTGGAGGCGACCGGCACGTCGATGGCCATGCCGCCCTGCTGGCGCAACGCGTCCGCCTCCCAGCCCGACCAGACGATCGTGTCGCCGCGACGCAGGACGAGGCCGGTTCCGGCGTCGACGGCGTTGCGCGGATCGTTGACGGCCTGGGCCCCTTGGGCCGGCGCGTCCAGCACCCAGTTGAAGAGGAACTTGCGGCCGCGGTTCAGCACCTCGAACAGCAGCGTACCGCTGCCGCGGGCAGGGTCCTTCGGGCGCAGGATGAACAGGTCGGTCCTGTATTCGACCATGCCGCGCGCGTTGCGCGGCGCCAGCGCGATGTCGACGATGCCGGCATTGGCCGGATCTGCCGGATCGAGCTCGCCGCGGGCGGCACCGATGACCCGCTCGTACGCGCCGGCAGGTCCGAATTCAGCGCCGTCGGCGAACGGCTCGACGGTGACGACCTCGATCTGAGTGATCCGCGCCTGGGTCGGCGTGACGCCGAGCGCGCAGCCGAGCGCGCCGGCAAGAACCCAACCGGTCCGCATGGTCCCCCCTCCCGCGCGGCTCGTTCTCCTGGCCGGCCGTGTCAGCAAACACAGATGGAACGGGCCGTCGAGCGCGCTGCCCGCGAAGGCATTGCGTTCCCGGACCGCCTGTCAGCCGGTCTCGGGAGGCCCCCGGGCGGGCAAGGCGAGCATCCGCGAGGGGCAGCCTAGCGAGGCGCGAAGATCGTCACGTTGCTGTTGATCTGGTAGGCGGCCGTCGGCTTCGTGTTGACCAACCGCAGATAGATCGGGCTCTCGCCGAGGATCGCGCCGAACGCCCGTGTCACCTTGAGCGGGAAGCAGCGTGCCAGCACAGCGGATGCCGCCTCCTCGTAGCGACGGTGCGCGTCCTGGTCGCCGACCAGTCGCCGCGCGGTGATGAGCGGCTTGCCCCGGATGGCACCCGTCTTGTCGAGGCCGAACCGGTAGGCAATCAGGGATCCCTCCGTGCCGGGCGGCACCGTCCAGCACGCCGCCATCGCCTCGCGGAACTCAGCCCAGTTGTTGACGGGCGCGACCTGAGATCGCGCCGGCAGATCTGACAGAACAGAGACGGCTGCTGCGAGCAGCAGCGTGGCAAACGGTTTTGCCAAGGGCACCTCCGCGATGACCGCCGTATCTCCGAAGTATTCTGCTCGAACAGGGCCGCGATCTCGTTGCCGCGGCTTCAGGTCATCGCCGACAGGGGAGGATGTGACGTCGACCCCGATGCCAGTGACCCGGGCCGATCCCGGGGCGTGCTCGACGTCGCGGACCCACCATCGACGCGCCCGGATTCGCTCACTGACGCGGTGCCGGCGCGGGATTCTGCGGCGACGCCCCCGGCTGTGCGGGTGCCTGCGGGATCGAGTTCTGAGGCGGAGGCGGCGGCTGCTGACCGGTGCTGGCCGGAGCCTGATCGTTCTGCAGGGTCTGGTTCGCCTGAGTCTGGATCTTGTCGGCCGTCTGCTGGCTGATGACTCCGTAGGAGACTGCAGCGGCGAGCGCGACGGCGATAACGGCTCCGATGATGGTCTTGGTCAGCTTGGGCGGCATCGTTGCGTCCTCCACGATCAAAGTCAGTCCGACGGCGGCTCCCGGTCAGATGACATAGGCGGCAACCGTGCCTGAGGTAGTTCCCCGGCCCGGATCAGCAGCCGCCCGGCCTCTGAGATCGGGGGGTCTGCCGGGACCGGAGCCGTCGGGCCCGAAATGCGGCCAGTGCCCGGGCTGGTGAGGGAAGGCGCGTCGCCGCGGCGATCAGGGCGGACTACCCGAGGGAGAAGGATCTCCAGCGCGCGCCGGCGCCGTCGGAACCCGACCCTGCCACCGGGTTGCAATCGGTTAAAGAACGGTTAAGCTTCTACGTAGGTAATACGGGGGAGCGGTCATGAAACCAATCTATCCGCAGCGTGAGGACGGTCTGCGTGTCCCGCAATCGACCGCGATCACAGTTTTCCCTCGGCACGAAGACGAGATCCTCCAGGAACAGATGCGGCGGCAGCACAATGCGCGTGCCCGCCACCGTTCGGCGCGCCGCCATCTCGCCGCGCGGGCCCATAGCTGAGGGCACGGCCATGCTCGAACCATTGCTCTTCATCGGCCTCATCATCGCCGCTGTGGCTGCCGCGACCCGGCTCGGGATCGCCGCCGCGGCACCGATGGCGCCGTCGCGCCTCGACGCGTGGGACGGACGCGCCGACGCGGACGCCTGAATCGGCAGCGTCCTCCCGACAGCACCGTCGTCGCGCCCGCGGACGGGCGGGCTGGACCCCAGGCGTCGCCGAGCGCCGCGCCCGTCTTCCCGGGTTGTCGGGTCCCCGCCGCGGAGGCTCACGGGGGCGGCGCGTCGGAGACCGTGGCGGTGTCGCCTGAGACACCGATCGTCGCCTATGAGCCAGTCGATCCGTCGGCGATCCGTCCCGACGCGAAGGTCTTCGTCACCGCCGAGCGGGACGGCGGCAAACTGACAGCGCTCCGGGCCAGCGTGGGCGAGGACGGCCTCACCCCGGCATGTAGCCGACGATGTGGCCGGCGGCGGTCGGTTGCCGCGCGGCCATGGCGTCGCGGCGCATCCCGGAGGCGTGCCGGCGATCGCGCGTGGCGCCGTGGATCGTTCACCGAGAACGGCGTCTCAACTGATTTCGTGCAATCCAACGCAATAATCGAAGCAATAACGGCGCAATCCAGCTTGGCCATATGACCGTCCTGGGACAGCCGATCCACGGCTGCACGGATGAGGCAACCACCGATGGCCACCAAGATGATGACCAAGGGCATGACCGTCACCGACCACATCGTGGCTTGGTCGATGCTGACTGGCTTGGCGCTCGCCGTCCTCCAGCTCGCCCTGACCGCGGCGCTGCCGACGCACTTCGTCTGATCCGCCGAGAGAGATGCCTGCTGGGAGGGGTATGGGGATGGCTCGGGTTCGGGATAGGCGGAGTGTCGGCAGCGTGGCGCTGCGAGGCCTGTTGACCGCGGTGTTCCTGGTGGCCGCCGGCATGAAGTTCGCCGCTGTGCCGTTCGAGGTCGAGGGCTTCGTCCGCTTCGGCTACCCGCTGTGGTTCATGGACGTGGTCGGCGCCCTGCAACTCCTCGGCGCGGTGCTCCTCTGGACGCCCGGTTGCGTCGCCCTCGGCGCCTGTCTGCTCGCCGTGCTCATGGCCGGCGCGGTCGGCAGCCATCTCCTCGCGGGCGACCCCGTTCTGATGCCGCTTCCCGCCTTCGTGCTTCTCATCCTGCTGGGCGGCGTCGCTCACGCGCGCCGGTCCGAGCTTCTGCCGTCCGGCAGCGACACGGAGATGCGGCAGGCCTGACCGTTCCGACAGGGCGGCTTCGGCCATTCACGTCCGCGCGGGGGCACAGTGGGGGCACAGTGGGGGCGCAGTGGGGGCGCAGTGGGGGCTCGTCGGTTCGAGCCTTGACCGGCGAGGCCGCGAGCGGAGTGACGGGCACGCGGCAGTCCGGACACCACGCCCGGCCGCCGCGGCTCGGTGCCGGCGACGTGGAAATCGTCCCCGGGCGCCGATCGATCTGCGGCGACGGTCACGCATGTCTGCCGTGCCGACACGGGTGTGGCGACCATCGCGAACCGCCGTTAAGCCCTCCGGCCCTACCGGCGACGCGGTACATGCGCCGGGCCTGGCCCATCGGGACCCCCATGAGAAAGTTGCTCGCGTTCGCCGTGGCCGTCGTCGTGTGCGCGGGTCCCGCGCTCGCCCTGGCCGATCAGCCGGCTCGGGATTGCGACCGGGACCCCGAGACGACGGGCGCGTTGCCCGGTGATCCCCGCAGTCTGTACCTGCCTGGCGAGCGACCGGTGAAGGCCGACCGAGACCCGCCAGAGGCCAGCTGGCAGGACGAGGCCCGAGAGACGTCCGAGCAGCGCAGGCGCGATCTCCTCGCCTGCGGCGTGGACTGAGGCGGGTGGCCGATCACCGCGACGGAAGGATCGGCGGCGTCAGCGTCAGCCTGGGACATCTTCGGTTCCCCGCCGGTGACGATCCCCTAACCGGGCCCAGGCACCGTGATGGCGGGCCGCGTTGCGTATCGGCTCACGGGTGGTGACACCGGACGCTCCCCCGCCCCGTGACGGGATCGGTGGCGCAGGACGGCCGAAGCTGGGGGGGCACGCATGAGGGACGAGCCGGACCAGACGCTCTCGGACGAGGAGCTGGACCGTCTGGCGCGCGAGCTGTTCGCCGAGGTCCGCGGCGAGTACTCGGAAGCGAAAGTGGAGCGGGCCCTGAAGACCGCCGGTGAGGTCGCCGGGGAAGTGCTTCCCGGGATACCGGACTGGCTGCTCGACGGTAGCGACGACGCCAGCGCCGACGACAGCGGGACCTGAACCTCGCCGTGATGCGGCCCGTCGTCGACGGCGCGGCTCTCCCGCGCCGGCGCACGCTGGGCTGGCCACCGTCAATGCGGCCCGGACCCTACGCCCCGCGTCGCCAGCACAGCCCCCAGCGCGCCGGCCAGCCCCTCCGGTGTGAACGGTTTGCGCAGGTAGCGAGCGCCCATCGGCATCTGCTCCTCGGCGGGCCAAGCCACACCCGACACGATCAGGATCGCCAGTTCGGGCCAGCGCGCCGCGACGGCTTTGGCCAGGGTGAAGCCACTCAAGGGCTCGCCTGCCAAGTCCACGTCCGCGACCATGGCCACAAGTTCGGGACGGGCCGCCAGATGAGCCTGGGCGGCTTCGACAGTGGCGGCCTCCGCGACTTCGTATCCCGCGTCGCGAAGGGCCGCAGCCGCATCCATGAGCTGCACGGGATTGTCCTCGACAATCAGAACAGCGCGTTGCGACGCGACGGCGTCTGCCATCCTGGATCTCCACACTTCGTCACCGCAGTAACGCAGTTGATCCCGATTGCGTCCCACACAAACCTGTCCGATGGGGACCGGGTTCGGGGCGATCACGCGCCGAACCCCTCGCACCGAGAGTGCCGGGTGCCGCGGTACCTGCCCGGCCTCCTGGCGGAACGGCACTGCAGGCGCCCGACCAATCCGGCATCGCTCACCGACACGTCACCGCGGCGGTCTTCCGTGAAGCGAGGGCGCCTGCCCGGCGCCCGCAGGGATCGGACTCTTCGCGTGGTTGTCGGCGCGCTAGACCCGGATCTCCTCGATGGCGAGTCCACCGGCCCGGAGATGGTCGGGGATGTCGGAATGATCGTAATACCCCGCCTCGTGCGCCATGGCGTCGAGGGCAGCGAGCGGGTCAGGCGCCGAGCCCGTCCAGAGGATGGCGCCCGTCACCTCGTGCCGGATCTGAAACACCTTCACCGCTAGCCTCCCATGTTCAACGGCCGCGCAAGCGTAGCGTGAGTTCCGGGTTCCGGAGGCTACCTACATCGGTCAGGATCCGGGTGCCCGGATTCGCTGCCGCGGCGTGGCGCATCTGCAGGGCTCCGCGGTCCGGGGTGGGTGACGTTCGCCCGAGGTCACGTCATCTTCCTCCTGCGCATCGCCATGAGCTCGGCTTCGAGCCCGTAGCGACCTTCGGAACACAGGCGGACGAGCTGCCTGAAGTAGCCGCCTGGGTTCTTGATGCGGATCTCACCCCGGCGCACGTCGTCGTCGTGGAGCTGCGCGACGATCAGCACGAGCACCGAGGCCCGGAACGGACCGAGGGCTTCGCAAGCCTCGCTCCAGGCCGACGGATGCGCGCCGATCCCGCCCCGCATCAGCCGGCCGATCTCGATGACATCCGCTTCCGTTCTGAGGGTGACGCCGAATTCGGCGGCGACAGGGCAAGCAGCCGCGACGAGTGACGGTTCGGGCCTACGGGTCGGCTCAGGCTCCTTCTCGGGAGCCTTTGCACAAGGATCGGTAGGAGATCCGGTGTTTTGTTCTATGTGGCGGCCGGAGTTGCCGGCAGAGGCGGCTTGAAAGAAACGATCCTCCGCCATGACTTGCAGTTCTCCCCAGGCATCGAGGACGACGTCAGGACCCGCGCCGGAAGCACGTCTCCTCGGCGTGCTGCGCTCCAAGGTCTCCTGCGCCGCGAGCAGATCGGCGGCATCCGTCGCCGGGAAGCGGGCGCGCAGGGCGGCGAGGGCCTCCGACACCGCGCGGCGACGAACGGTCAGGAGATCGAACGCGCGGCTTCGCTGAGCGTCCCTCGCGGTGGCTTCCATGATCGCGGTCGCCCATTCTCCCTTCCGGGCGACGATGGGAGTCAGGTCGAAACCGTACGCGTCGATGACGGCGCCGCCCGGCCCGCGGATGGCGAAACGCTTGCCGTTCGCGCTGTCCCGAGGTGTGATGACCTCCAGGGCCACCAGGTCGCGCAGGCCGTAGCGGAGCGCGCGCTCCGACAGCCCGGTCATCCCGCACAGGTGCTCGTTCGAGGGCCACACCACCAAGCGTTCCCAATCCTGCTCACCCCACACGGCGCAGAGCGCCGAGAGGATCGAACGCAGGGCAGGGCGCAGGTTCAGGGCCTTGGCCGCGTCCCGGCCCGCGGCCGAGAGCTCCCTGCGCGAGACCGTCCGCCCGTCTTCGAGCGCAAGTCTCCGGCCGGCGAGCGCGGCGCGCGTGAGCGGCCGGCCACCGGAATGAACTGTCTCCACCTCGTCCGCCTCCTCTCAGGAGGCAAAGCGGGACCGTTCACCCCGAAGGGTGTTCTTGACGACGGCCTGGGGGAGGGGGCATAAAGGGGGTGCGAATCGCCTGTCGCGCCCCATCCCAGGGTATGTCAGGTCCAAAGGCCTCGAGGTTCCCGCCTCGGGGCCTTCTGCTTTGCCCGTTACATCATGCCGACTTCTCCTCGAAGGCAGACGCGAGCGCCCACTCGATCGCCTCGGTACGGCTCCTGAACCGACCGTTCTGGATCGCCTGGTCGATGACGGCCTTGACCGACGGCTTCAGCCACACGTTCTGCTGGGTCATGCCCTTCTGCTTCAGAGCCTCCCTGCGACGTGTCTGACGGCGCGTGTCCGCCGCCTTCAGCTCAGCCAGCCGTTCCTCTGCGGTCATCGGTCCCCGCCCGATTCTGCCAACGTGACTGTTCATGTGGACCGATTCTGCAAAGTGAGTCCAGCGGCGACCCGGATTCGTACGGGGATGGGTGAGTTTGTTAAGGGCGACCTGTTCCGCGGCGGCACCGGAGACCGCGCCGAGAGTCTCCACGGCGAGGATGCCTGACGCGGCGCTGCCCGATGGTCGGTGACGCCACGCCGACCTTCGTGCGACACGGGCGGCGCGTGGAGGCGGAGCGTCCGTCGAGGCGCCCGGGGATGATCTCTGGCTCGGACCGGGACGAGCGGCCTGCTGCGGCGGCAGCGACCGGGACGGGCCCGAACCTTGCCGAAGCGCGGGCTGAACCGCGGCGTTGTCCATCGACGATGGCGGCCGCGTGGTGCAGTCGCTGCTCGCGACACGCTCGTGCGGCTTGAAGCGCGATGGGGGAGGGCGTCCCGCGGCGGTTTCGCGGTCGCGATAGGGGCCGAGACGGCTTTGCCGGCCTGCGCCTGGCCTTTCCCCGGCCTTCGCGCGTGTCGCGCGCCCGACCTCGTCTCTCTGCCCGGGCTATCCGTCCGACAAGGACGGTCGAACCGTCGAGGTTCGACTCCGGCCAGGGCGGCGGGGGACCGTTCCCAGGTCGTCGCCCGTCGGGACTCGCCCCAGGGCGGAGCGCGGATGGGCACCTGTCTCAACCATGCCGGGGCCGTCGAGCGTAGAAGATCCGCCCTCGGTCAGGATGCTCGTCTCAGGCGAGATGCGCGACGAGCAAGGCCCGGGCGCGGCTCACCCGGCTCTTCACGGTCCCGGTCTGACAGCCCATCACCTCCGCGGCAGCCTCGTAGGTCAGGCCTTGGGCCCCCACGAGGAGCAGGGCCTCACGCTGCAGTTCCGGCAGCTTGCCGATATGGGACCAGACGATCTGCAGATCGGACCCGTGCTCCTGGGCTGCGGGCGCCGTGAGCTGCGCCGCGGCGGCACCGTTCACGTCCTCGATCTCGCGCTTTCGCTTGCGGCACTCGGTGTAGAACTGGTTGCGCAGGATGGTGCAGAGCCACGCCTTCAGGTTCGAGCCCGGGATGAACAGATCCTGGTGCGCCCAGGCTCGGAGCACAGTCTCTTGGACCAGATCGTCGGCGCGCGAGGCATCGCCGACGAGCGAGAGGGCGAAGGCGCGCAGGCCGGGCAGCGTTTCGGTCAGGCCCTCGCGAAACGCGGTGGCATCGTCCTGGCGCGGCCCCTCCAGCGCTGCATCGAGCCGCGCGACGAGGTCCAGCAGACGCGGCGGTGTCTGTGCCCGTGTCACGGCCTCGTAGGCGGCGCGCAGCTGCAGGCCGAGATGATCCCGCACACCGGTGGGCAGAATCGCGGGTTCCGGAGGGTCCTGTCGGCTCGGCCGATCGACTCCGCCGTCTTGAGAAACCAGCGTGTCCGTCAACTCACGTCCTCTCAAAGCGCTCGCCGCACGAACCGATCTCGGGCCGCCGTGAACCCCGCCTGACGAACCGGCGATCTGCAGCGGGCCATCCGGCGGGAGTGGCCCGACCACGCGCGTCATCGAGCGTCCATCCCTCCAGATAGGACCCGCCACCTGACTGTACAGTGAACATCTAACCCCGCAAGCGGCGGATCGTTCGCCGCGGCCTACGCGTTGGGGCACGCTTCCGTCCCTGGAGGGCGGACATGTTGAACCGAGAAGAAACCGAAGATCATCGCGCGCGGAGGTGAACCCCGACGTGGTCTGAGGCCGAGCGAGGAACGACGGATCGAGGTGAACGAGTCACGTCGGCGAGAGGCGCGCGTTCGCCGTCAGACTGCGAGCTGCGTGCGCGGGGCGGCTGTTGCCGGCCAGGTGAGGATCTATTGGGCAGCGTCGATGCCTCAGAATGTCGAATACTGGATCACGGACAGGCCGGACGGCCGCTTCGACGTTGTTGTCCAGCTCGAATCCGGCAAAATCTTTCGCCGCAGCGGGTGCATCTCGCGGACCGAGGCCGATACGTGGATCGAGGGATTGCGAATGCTGATGGCGGCGATCGGCGCGCCCGTATCGGCCGCCGACGCGACGTCTGACGACCCATCGCCCCTCGGATCACAGACGGTGGACGGTGCGGATCACTCCACCTCCTGAGCTGCGCGGGCGGTCGTCTCCAGGCTGGAGCCGTCCCGCGCGCCTCGCGCATCCGAATGATCCGGGCCCTGAGAGCGTCAACGGCCTACGCCTCGTTGCCCTCAGGCTCCGCGCTCCGATCGCCGAACAGGATCTCGTGGGTGATCGGGTCGTAGAAGCGCATCACGTTCCGGACGAACGCTCTCGGCTCGATCGCCAGCGCCTCGGCCCACGCGCGGTACCGATCCGGAGGAATACGACCGCGCCCGGTCTCCAGCTGCGAGATGAAGGTGTAGTAATCCGCACCGACAAGAGCTGCGAGCTGTCGTTGCGACAGGCCGCGCGCCTCCCGCAGTTCCTTCAGATACCGTCCCCCCTCCCGACGCAGCTCCAGCACCTCCTCGGAGTCCAGGCGTTGCTGATGGGCATACACGGGGTTTCACCTTCCTGCCGACCGAAGCCACTCGGCGCGGCGCTTATACAGCAAACACCATATAGCTGGGACGGAGCCGCGCTGTCCAGATGCGCGGCGGCACCCGTCGTCCCCGCGCCCTCCCCGAACGGATCCCGTTGCTTGGCAACAACCTGAATAGCGCTATCATCCTGTAAGGAACGATTTGGAGAATGGCGCCGGATGCCCCACTACCGGTGCATGTCTCTGGATAGCGGCCCATGAAAGTCGAGTATCGCACGTACGATTGCCGCTCGCGGATCTGAGCGCCCGCGGGTCACTGACGCGAGCAGCACGGGAATCTGAGCCATCGGGTATCACCGATCGTGCCGATCGATCGCAGGAAGAGGGCAGAATGGGCGATCCTTCGCTGCAATCGGCATTGACCATCGGCCTGCGCTCGCTCCGGCCGGTCCTGGCGACCGCCGTGGTGTTCGGGCTCTTCATCAATCTGCTGCTGTTCGTCAGCCCGCTCTACATGCTCCAGATCTACGACCGCGTGATCCCTAGCCGGAGTGAGACGACCCTGGCGGGGATCACGCTGATCGCGGCGTTCGGCCTGGCCGTCTACGCGATGCTGGAGATGCTGCGCGCCCGCCTCCTGGTGCGCGGCGGTGTGGTGTTCGATCAGAAAATCGCCACGCCGATCTTCGATGCCGCCCATCGCGGCACCTTGCTCAGGCCCGGCGCGCAGCACGATACGGCGCTGCGCGACGTGGACGTCCTGCGGGAGTTTCTGACCGGCGCCGGCATGCTGGCGTTCTGCGATCTGCCCTGGATACCGATCTTCCTGCTCGCCTGCTTCATCCTCCATCCCTGGTTCGGCTGGATGGCGCTGGTGGGCGGCGGCACGATCCTCGGCCTCACGCTGCTCAACGAGGTCGCCACCCGTCGGACGCTCGACGCCGCCAGTCAGGCCTCGCGCGAAGCGGGGCAGAGCGCCGCCACGGTCTTTCGGAATGGGGAGGTGCTGCAGGCCATGGGCATGGTCGCGTCCATGCGCGGGCTCTGGGGGCGCCGCCACGACGACGTCCTGCTCCTCCAGGCGCGGGCCAGCGATCGCGCGGGCCTGATCGTCGCGGCCACGAAGTTCGTCCGCATGCTGCTGCAGACCCTGGTGCTGGGCATCGGCGCGTATCTGGCGATTCACCGCGAGATCTCGGCCGGGTCGATGATCGCCGCGTCCATCATCATCGGCCGCACCCTCGCGCCGATCGAGGCGGTCGTCGGCAACTGGAAGGGGTTCACGGCGGCGCGGGCGAGCTACCGGCGATTGGTCGATCTCGTGGCCGTCGCCGGCTCGGAGACGCGCCGCCTCGTCCTGCCGCGGCCGCGCGGCCTGATCGAGGCCGAGACCATCTCGGTGGCGGCCCCCGGCGCGACGCGCCCCATCCTCAAGGCGGTGAGCGTCCGGCTCGAGCCCGGCAGCGTCGTGGGGATCATCGGCCCGAGTGCCGCCGGCAAATCGACGCTCGTTCGCGCGCTCACCGGGGTCTGGCCCTTGCTGGAAGGCACGGTGCGCATCGACGGGGCCGACCTGAACCACTGGGACAGGGCCCTGCTCGGGCAGCATGTCGGTTATCTGCCTCAGGACGTCGAGCTGTTCGACGGGACCGTCGCGCAGAACATCGCGCGCTTGGCCGACCGGGACGACGCGCGCGTCATCGAGGTTGCCCAACGGGCTGGCTGTCACGCGCTGATCCAGTCGCTTCCGGAGGGCTACAATACGGTCATCGGTCGGGGGGGACACGGGCTGTCAGGCGGTCAGCGGCAGCGCATCGCTCTGGCCCGCGCGCTCTACGGCGAGCCGAGCCTGGTCGTGCTCGACGAGCCCAATGCGAGTCTCGACCAGCCCGGCGAGGCGGCGCTGATGCGCGCCGTCGCGGACCTGAAGCGATCCGGGACGACGGTGGTGCTGGTGACCCACAAGGTGAGCCTGCTGGAGGAGGCCGACCGTATCCTGCTCATGAGCGAGGGCCGCGTACAGCTCTCCGGCACGCCCGAGCAGGTCCTCGCCCACGTCACCGGCCAGCGGCCGGTCCCGACCCTGGTGCCGCCCGTCGGCCCCGCGGCATCCCAGAGCCGCCGCAGCTCCGACGAACAGCGGAGCGCGGGATAAGCGATGACCGTCACGCGCGCCGCGATCCCGAGCCCGTCCCCCGTGCGAAGAAGGTCCGATCGGGACCGGTCGGGCTCCGCCGACCTGACGAACTGGCGCGCGTACGCCGTCGCCGGCTACGCGCTCATCGTCGCGACGTTCGGGGTTGTCGGCACCTGGGCCGCGGTCGCGCGCCTCGACCGGGCGGTCATCAGTCCCGGGGTGGTGGTCGCGGAAGGCAGCCGCAAAGTGGTGCAGCACCTCGAAGGCGGCATCGTACAGGAGGTGCTGGTCCGGGACGGCCAGGTGGTTCGCGCGGGCGACGTCCTGCTACGCATCGATCCCGTGCAATCGCGAGCCAGCAACGATCTGCTCCGCGGCCAGCTCGACGGGGCCCTGATCCTCGAAGCGCGCCTCCGCGCGGAGCAGGGCCAGGCGCAGGATCTGCTCCTGCCGCCGGAGATCGCGGAGCGGCGCGCCGAGCCGGCCGTCGCCGGCCTGATCGACGACCAGGCCAGCCAGCTGTCGGAGCGCCGCGCGTCCTTCCAGGCGCAGCTCGGCCTCATCGAGGCGCGGGTCACGCAGCTGAAGACGGAGATTTCCGGGCTGGCGGTCGAGAAGGCCTCGGGCGAGCAGCAGGTCGCCCTGATCCAGCAGGAGCTGGAGGGCCTGCGCGGCCTCCAGGAGAAGAACCTCATCCCGCTCTCGCGCGTTCTGATGATGGAGCGCGAGCACGCGCGCCTCCGAGGCGTGATCGGACGGTCCGTGGCGGAGACCGCCAAGGCTCAGAACGGTATCAACGAGGCGGGGATGCAGACCGCGCAGCTCAAGCAGAAGCTGCAGGAATCGCTGACCGCGCAGCTCCTCGACACGCGCCAGAAGATCGCCGAACTGCGCGAGAAGCTCATCGTGGCCCGGGATGTCCTCCGTCGGCACGAGGTCCGGGCGTCGCACCAGGGCGTCATCCAGGGATTGAAGGTCTACACGATCGGCCAGGTGGTCCGCTCGGGCGAGCCGCTGATGGAGATCGTTCCGACGAACGACAGGCTCGTGATCAGCGTGCAGTTCGCGCCGAACGATCTCGAGGCGGTTCATGCCGGCATGCGGGCCGAGGTGAAGTTTCCGGCTTTTCAGACGCGCCGCATGTCGGCGATCTTCGGGACGTTGACGATGGTCTCCCGCGACCGCCTGATCGACGACGGCACCAAGCAGGCCTATTTCGCCGGCACCGTGGAGATCGACGACCATCAACTCCCGGACGACGTACGACCACGCCTCCTAGCGGGCCTGCCCGCCGAGGTCGTCGTCTCGGCCGGCGAGCGCACGGCGCTCGACTATCTGGTGGCGCCGTTCTTCGATGCTCTGGGACGCAGTTTCCATGAACGATAGAGTCCGCTTCTCAGTCATTGTGCGGACGTGAGGTCCCGATGGGCGCGGTCATCTCGTTCTTCCGACCCGCAACGACGTGCCAGGGCGGCTGGTCGCAGCAGGAGCTCGCGGAATTCTACCGCGTCGAGGCCGCGCTGATCCGAGCCGGCCTGCAGATCGGCAGCGAGCAGGGCCTGAGCGACGAGGCGGATCCCTGGTTCGTCTTCTGCCGGCCGGATGGCGACGCCGTCATGCATTTCGCCAGGATCGACGGCAGCTACGTCATCGCGTCCGATGTCTTGGACAGCCCGATGCGGGGCAGCGATTTCCGCGCCCTCATCAACGAGATCGCCCGACGCTATCCCGAGCTTCTCCCGATCCCGCAGGATGCCCGCGGGACGAAGCTCTCGGTTCACCCGGCGGCGCTGCTCGCGGCTCTCGTCGCGGCTGCGGCCCTGAGCCTGTCGCCCGACGACGCCCGCGCGGATGATGGGGAGCGATCGACCGAGAGCGCGGCGCAGCCTCCTCACGCGGGCCACGCGCAACAGCACGGGTCGTCCGAAGCGCGCGACACGGGCGATACCGATGAGCGCGACGGCCACCGTAAGCAGGTCGGGCTGATCGTGTTCTCGGCCATGGTCTTCGCCGCGGATGCCCTCGTCGACCACCCCGCTCAGGGTATCGAGGCGACATCATACCTCGGCGCGCGGGGTGCCAGCAGCGCCGTCCCGGGTGACCAGGGCAGCCTGTCGCCGACGACGGGTGGAGCGGCGAGCCCCGTCCAGTCGGAAGGACCGCTCGGCACCGGCCGCCACGAAGGTCCCGCGAGCGGCGCGGCCGGTCTCGTAACGGCCGAGTCGGCGGCGGTCGCTTCCGCCCGATCTGACGCCGCCGATTTCGGACTCATCGGCCTCAGAGACCCGGCCCTCAGCCATGGGCCGACCCGGGCAGGCGCGGAATCCGGATTTCAGCCGCTCGCGCGCGGCGCCGAGGCCAGCGCAGCCCTCGCAGCGGGTTCATCGTCGTCTCCGGATTCCAGATCGGACGGTGGCGCCGCGCCATCGGGGGACGCCGCGGTACGGGAACAGGGAGCCCCGTCGTCGAGCGCGACCGGTGAGGCGCCATCGCTGGCCCAGAGCGTGACCCCGACGACCGGTCACGCGGCATCGGAAGCTCCGCCAGCCCCGGTCAACGGGCTCAATGCCGCCGCACAGCCCGAGTTGAGACACGCGCAGCTCCCGGTCGAGGAGCGCTCCGGTAGCCCGGACAACGATCCGCGAACGGGCGTCTCGCCGGAGGCAAGGGGGCGGCACGACGCGGTCGCGCATGCGGATCCTTCAGGCATCGGCGCAGGTGCATCCGAACGGGAGGTGCACGGCGCGGCCGGCGACCCCAGTGCAGCATCCGATCCGAGCCCGCGTCCAACAGCGGGCCTCGCGCAGATCCGGGGGGAGGTCACCGATCAGGGCCGCGGTCAAGATGGCGACGGGCCTGGCCGGAGCGCCGATGCGCCAGGCCATCACAAGGACGCGGCGGCCGTTCCACTGGACGTGGCCGGCGGCGCGAGTCCGGATGAACCGCCGGGTCTGGCACAGGCTCAGACAAGCACTTCCGATCCAGGCCCGACGCGGGCCGGCGAAGGTCCCGGCCGGAGTGCCGCTGCGCCGGGCCACCTCCGGGGCTCGGCGCCGCACGCCCAGGACAACGACGGTCAGGGCACGGACACCGGCACGCAATCAGCGCCGCCCTCAGCCACCGTGCAGGCGAGCGGCGCGGTGGCTGCGCACGCTCAGGCCGGCGAAGGCCCCGGCCGGAGCGCCGAGGCACCGGGGCCTCTCCAGGGCCCGGCAGGGCACGCACAGGATGCCGGTAGCCACGGCACGGCGGCCACCGATCCCACCCCCTCAGCTCCGGCAGCCAACCTGCAGATCGAGGCCAGAGCCGCCGAACCGGATCACAGGCAGGCTGGCGAGGGACCGGTTCGGAGCGCGCTGGCGCCGGAACATGTCCAAGACACGGCGCCGCACGCCCGGGATGCCGGCCATCACGGCTCGGCCGCCAACACGGATCCGGTCCAACCATCCGCGAGCGCGCAGACGCAGGCGGATGTTGCTGATCCCGGTCACGCGCGGGCCGGCGCTTCACCTGGCCGGAGCGCCGAGGCGCCGGGACATCTTCACGATACGGCACCACCCGCACAGGATAGCCGCGGTCACGGCTCGGCCACCGACGCGGACCCAGGTCCGCCGTCAGCCGGCGCGCAGGCGCGCGCTGCCGATCCAGGCCACGGGCAGGACGATCGAAGCGGCGAGCCGCCCGGGCACCTCCAAGACGATGGACCGCACGCACAGGGTTCCGCCGTTCACAGCGCGGCCTCCGACGCGGACCCAATCGCTCCGTCAGCCAGCGCGCTGGCGGGGGTGAGAGCGGACGATCCAGGCCATGCTCAGACCGCCGACGGGCCCGGCCGCAGCGGCGAGGCTGCGGATCACGCCCGAGAGACCGAACCGCATCTGCGGAACTCGGACGGCTCCAACCCGGCAACCGGTGCGAACGCAGGCATCTCGCCGAGCGGCACGCAGGATCGAGCCGTCGAGGCGGATCCCAATCCCGCGAACCTCGACGCGGGCCCGCACCACACAGGTCACGGCACTGCCGTTGCGGCCGCGAACGTCGGCACCCCGGTGGCGTCAGACCAATCGCTCTCGCGCCAGGGATCGGGAGGTTCGACCGGCGTGAGCCGCGATCAAGAACCACCAGGCGAGCCGAGTCCCCCGACGAGCGGGGGCAGTCACGGTCCGAGACCGGCCGCCAGCATCGGCCCGAACGGCACCATCGAATTCGCGTCCGACAGCAAACCCGGCTCACCGGCCGGACCGAGCCACGCACCGGCGGACAGTGGCGTCCACGGAGACGTCGGCCTGATCGGGGTTTCAGATCACGGCGCCAACGCCCATCACTTCGACTTCCACTCCTGACGGGAAACCGAGGATCCGCGAACGGCAGGCATTCTCGTGAGTTCTCGACGGTGGCGCTCGACCGCCCTGAACTCGACCGGGGAGCGCGAAGCACTCGATCTGACGAAGAGCGGTTCATATCTCGACGCACGCAGTAGAGCGCGCGTCGATGATCGGCGTCGCCACATCCAGCACCGCCTCGTCAGAGAACGTGGCCGTCGCCATTCGTCCTGCGAGAACGCTCCGCGGTTTCACCGGTCAGGATCGATGCGTCGCCTGTCGGGTGCAGCGTTGCCGACATCCGTCGGATCCGCTGTCTCACGCTTGGAGGGCGAGAGGCTGCTCCGCATGATGGTGAATGTCCAGGCTCGAAGATTGCTACGAGGACGAAAGCGATCCTGACACAGCCAAGCCCTGAGCAGCGTCTCTTGAACCAAGTCCTCAGCCTGATCGGCCGTCTCCGCCATCGACTCCGCGAATCGCTTCAGGTCGGGCAGCATCTCCACGAGGGCTACTCGGAAACGGTCCGCGTCGAACGCCGGATCCCGATCGGCCGCCGCATTGAGATCCGCTGAGTGCGGACGACGCAGATCGATCTTGTCGGGGCCGGACGCGGCAGGCGGACACTCTGGTCCGCCATCAGCACTGAGGGACGGCGATCCAGCCCTATCACCGGGGACCGACCGTGAGCGCGTGTCCGGATGGCACGGCATGCGATGCTCGATTCCACACTGACCGGAGGCATTGTACAGCAGCAGCATAATAGAGGTTTGCTGTACAGCCCTCAAGGCCGCGCCTTCGGCACAGCGCGGTCGTCGGTGCCGGGCGAACGACGAGTGGCCGAGGCATTCGGCACGACCGGTCGGGAAAGGCTCGGAGCAGGCAGATGTCCGGGATCAGTCAGCCCTCGCGCGACGCGGGGAACCGCCTTCGCGGTTGCGCGCGATCTCTCGGCTGATCGGGATGGCCGTGCGGCCGATCGAACGCCCATCACAGAAGGTGACGTGGCTCAGAGAACCTGCACGGGTGCGGAGCGACCGATGAGATCCGG
>NZ_JBKFAL010000018.1:0-121859 GCF_053345625.1 Methylobacterium sp. D53M | reverse complement strand
CAAGCCGTCGCGAAGCCGGACGGTGCGCACCCTGTAAGTGCGCAACCGGCAGTTCGCTCACTTGCGTCGCGCAACGCGGGGTGCGCAACGCGAACTTGCTGGCGCCCTCCCTGACGAGCCCGCGCTACGCCGCAGGAAGGTGGCGGGTGGGTTCGGCACGCGCCAGCGGGGCAGTTCCAGCGCGCCTTCGAGGAACCGTCGGCCGCGGACAGGACGCCGGCGCAGGCCGGGAGCGGGGTGGCGAAGAAGGCCGAGAATCTGGCCAAGCGGATGCCGGACGCCGGATGCCGGGCGCAGCGGCGCAGAAGGTGGTGGCCGGCGGTGAGACCGGCGAGGCGGAGAGCGTCACGATTTCCGGACAGTGGGGTGCAGATCCCCGACGACGTCGCCGACAGCCTGCAGGGCTGATCGTTAGCTGCGCCCCTTGGCCGCGAACCCCCAGACCGGCCGTCTCGAGAACGGTCTCTTCGTCTCGCGATCGGCTTCGAGCCGGTCAACGCGAGGGCGATTCGAACGGCACCACCGTTGCCATAGGCTGAACGATTCCGGTCGTCGCTACACTGACCGGTCGACCAAATGTCTGTGCCCAACTCAACTGAATGACGCTGATTCTTTCTTGTCCGACAGATCGTCTACGAGATATCTCACTACGTCGACGTTTAGAGAAGCCGATCCAGCGCACGACCGGATGCGCGCACTTGTTGCGTGAACCAAGCGATTGCCCGATTTGATACCGAACGCGGGTCGAGCACTTGCACTTTTGTCTCACGATGCACATGGAATGCGGCTCCCTCCGGCAGCAGTGAGGGGCCACTGCAGAATTCAGCCGGACGAGCTGGATCTATATTTCCATACGCTGAGCCTCGATGTCGGCCAGATGATAATTCAGTAATAATTTACCCGTCGATGATGATATAACATTGTTCGATTGAGCTGGAATCGCGGCCAATGCGCGGGCCTGCAACTAAATAACGTCGCGTGGTGATACATTCGAGCGCGAATGGTGGTCTCGCACAGGCGAAATGCTCGACGGTCCCGCGACGAACTCTTTATTTCTGGAGCAGCGAGACGCCTGCTCAGATCAGTCACCCTCGGGGTGCACCGGGATGCGGACCGCCGTTGCTGCCCCCCTCGATAGCGCTGTCGCCGAGGGAACAGGCTGCGGGTGAGGTCAGGCTGACCGGTTTTCATCGCTGCGGGCTGATCCGAGCGTTTACCGATCGGCCGCGTTTCGGTCACCGACGGCGGCACCGGGTTGATCTGCGGGACCCGCATCCGCCGTCGGACTGGAAGCGTGCCGAGTGCGCCAGTGGCGTCGAGACCGGCCGGAAATGGAGAAGCCCGCGGCGCCTACGGCAGCGCTCACGCGGACTGTCTGCGCGATCGAGGGCGACATCCCGCGCGAGGCCGACGAGATCGACCAGCTTCCCGGAAGCAGGGACTACGACCGGACCGTGATCGACACGGGCTCCGGCGAGCGCTTACTCTGCCGCGAGATCGAGGCCGCGGGCTGGCGAATGGCGCGCGGGTGATGGACGCGCCCGTCCCTGAACTTCCCTCGACATCAACCGTTCCTGTGCCACAGCAATCGCAGGGACGACTTCATGACTCGCACGCTCGCGGCGCTCGCAGGAGCCTTGTCCATCGCCCTGGCCGCGCCGGTCTCAGCGCAAACGGTGACGGGCGGCGCGGGAAACACCGGGGTCGCCCCGCCGGCGACAACCGGAGGTGCCGGCCCGGGTGCCCGGGATCTCGGACCGAGCCCGGTCACCCGTGGAAATGAGGCCAACCCGAGCAACTCGTCGATCCCGGGCACGACGCCGGGCGTCAACATTGGCGGCACACCCACGGGTGGGCCGCCCGGCACTGGCGGCACATCGGGCGGCCCGTCCCTCGGTCCGTAAGTCCGCTCGGCCCCGCCCCGATCTGCTCACGGGGCGGGGGAGCGCCTGATCTCACCAGCGTGTGAGCCGAGCCGATACGCAACGCGGCCCAGCGGCAGGTTCGCGGCCCGCGGTTACCGGGCGGTATCCCATGCACCGAAAGCAAGTTTTAAGATTACCGTTCTATAAGTCTGACATCGCATTGCGTTCCGATGTTGACCATGACCCTCGCGCTGTTGGCCGTCCTGATTGCCGGGGCGCTGTGTCTCGGAATGATCTCCGCGTTCCTGCCGTTTCAGCGTCCGCGCGAGGAGATCGAGTTGGCAGAGTTCACCGACGACGAATTCTTCGACATCGGCGGCCCGATCATCGATATGCAGGCGACGCGCTAAGGGCGCTCGACACGGACTCGCCATTCATCGGTCGGCGGGGCATCGAGAGGCGCGCCACGGCGCGCCGGGCAGGTCAAAGCGAGAGGTGCTTCGTGGACCCCCAGCCATTCACCATCGACACCGAGGCCCAGGCTCAGACGTACCTGACCGATCTCCTCAACAATCCGAAGAACCGGTCGATGAGCGAGATCGCGAGGCACTGCGCCCTGCGGGTCCGCAACCCGAAGATCAAGGCGTTCTTTCTGACCGAGGGCGCGAAGATGCTCGCCGAGATGAAGGCCTAGGGGCGAGACAGGAAAGCTCCGACCGGCGAACCGGACGGCCCGTCCGGATTCGAGCCCCGGCGGGCGTGCAGCAGCAGCGAGAACGTCCCGCGCGACGGTGCCGACGGGGCTGAAGGCGGTAGCCTCGAGGGCATGCCGAGGCCCGGTCGACGCGTGGGCAGGCGGGACGGTTTAAGCCTCCGACGAGGACGGCGCCCGGCCTGCGTCCAGGCTGACCTGACCGGCCGCCTTCGGACCGAGCTGATCGAGAGGATCTGCCAGGACCGGAGGAGCCGGACAGGCGGCGCGGTCGGACGACGCGCGCGGAGCAGGTCGCGCCGAAGCTGCACCAGATCGAGGTGCAGACAGCCCGGGGCAAGAACTTGGCGCTTGCGTGCGCGGAAGCGGAGATCTCTGAGCAGAGTGCCTCACGCTGGCGCAAGGCGTGCGCCGGTCTCCGAGTCGATCAGGCTCGGAAAATGAAGGATCCGGAGCGCGAGAAGGCTCGGCTGCGGCGGCTCGTGGCCGATCTGACCTTGAAGAAGCAGATGTTGGCGGACGTGGCGGCCGGAGCCTCGTAGCATCCGAACGACGCCGCTAGGCGGTTGCAGACATCCAAGAGAGGTACGGTCTTTCGGAACGCCACGCCTGCCGGACCGTCGACCAGCACCGCGGCACGCGACGCGATGTGCCCTCCGTGTCGGCCGAAGAAGACGCGTTGACCCCTGCCATCATCACTCTGGCATCCGAGTGCGGGCGCTGCGGCAGCTGCCGTGTCACCGCACTGCTGCGAGCGGATTGCAGGCAAGCGGGCCAGGATCGGGTTCAGCGCATCGGGCGTCGCGAAAGGCTCGAGGTTCTGCAGAATCCCTTTGACCAGGGAGGGCGTGACGACCGCGCGTCGCGACGGCCGGGAGATCGGCGCTGACACAGGCAAAGCCCCGGGCTTCGAGGACCTCGCGTGGGCGCCGGGCCTCGCCGACCGCCGGCTCGGGATGCGCGGCCCGATTGTCCAAGAAAGCCTCGCTTGGCAGACGGGAAGGTCGTTGACGATAGATGACGATCATAATAAATTATGGGCGTCATATCAAACCGTCGAGGGCCCGCGGGGGAGCCGGCGATGGATGCGGACTGGTCATCGTACGCACCGGCCTGGCCGGCCCGGATTTCCGTGATCCTGAAGCCAGCCTTGGTCCAGGCCTCCGAGGTCGCGCCGGCCGCGGGGATGGTCGAGGGTAGCGGTGCCGAGATCGAGGGCCTTGGGCAGTTCGGAGGCCCCATCGTGACGATCGTCGACGCCAACATCCGGGTCTCGGATGGCCGGCCGGGGCTCCTTTTCAATACCCCCGAAGCCGGACGAGGGAACCCGACCTCCCGAGTCCGCTCCTCGGGCATCGCGTAGCCGGCCGCCGAAGCTGTCACGGACGAGGAAGCCCTCATGGACATCAGGACGCGCCGACTGCTGACGGCCCCTCTCCTGCCGACGCTGGCCCGGATGGCCGTGCCGAATGTCGCGGTCATGGTCGTCCAGACCTCCATCGGCCTGATCGAGACCTACTTCGTCGCCGAGCTCGGCACCGACGCCCTCGCCGGAATGGCGCTCGTCTTCCCGGTGGTCATGCTCGTCCAGATGCTGTCCGCGGGCGGCATGGGCGGCGGCATCCAGTCGGCGGTCTCGCGCACCCTGGGCGGCGGTCGGCAGGACGCGGCGGGTCTGCTCGCGTGGCACGCCGCCGCCATCGGCCTCGGCCTCGGTGTGGTGACCAGCCTGCTCGCCTTGACCCTGGGACCGCGCCTCTACGCGGCGATGGGCGGTACGGGTGCCTCGCTCCGGGCCGCGACGGCCTACGCGACCGTCGTGTTCGGCGCGGCGATCCTGATCTGGCTGTTCAACGCGCTGGCGGCGGTGATCCGCGGGACCGGCAACATGGCGCTCCCGGCCGGCGTCACCTGCGCCGGGGCCGTCCTGCTGATCCCGCTCTCGCCCGCGCTGATCTTCGGGTGGGGGCCGTTCCCCCGCCTCGGGGTCGTGGGCGGCGGTGTCGCCTTCGCCGCCTACTACGCCGTCGGCGCCACCCTCTTCGCCGCCTACATCTGGTCCGGCCGGGGTGTCCTGCGCCCGAGCCCTCGTCCGCCGAGGCTGACCTGGGCGCCGTCCCGCGAGATCCTGCGCGTCGGCCTGCTCTCCGGCATCGCCAGCATGACCTCCAACGTCACCGTCATCGCCGCGACCGGCTTCGTCGGGACGGCGGGACCGGCAGCGGTGGCGGGGTACGGGACCGGCGCGAGGCTTGAGTACCTGCTGGTCCCCCTGGTGTTCGGGCTCGGCTCGCCGATCGCCGCCCTCGTCGGGACCGCCCTCGGGGCCGGGATGCACGCACGCGCCCGTCGGGCCGCGCTGACCGGCGCCCTCGTGGCGGGTGTCCTGACGGAGGCCATCGGCCTCACGGCCGCCCTCCATCCTGCCGGGTGGCTCGGCCTGTTCGGGCACGATCCGGCGATGCTCGCCACCGGCTCGACCTACCTGCGCGTCGTCGGACCGTTCTACGGATTCTTCGGGGCCGGCCTCGCCCTCTACTTCGCAGCCCAGGGGGCCGGGCGTGTCGGCTGGCCGCTCGCCGCGAGCGTCCTTCGGATGGCCGTGGCCCTGGGGGGAGCCTGGATCGCGGCGAGGCTCGGGCTGGGCTTGGTCGGGATGTTCGTCGCCCTCTCGGCCGGCTTCTTCGCCATGGGCCTCGTCAACGCGGCCGCCTTCGCGACCGGCCGGATGTTCCTGGCGGAGCCCGCGCCGAGCACATCCCCTGTTCCGCCAAGCCTCACGGCGGCCGCCAATTCGGGACGCTAAGACGAGGCCTGCGACGCGGACGAGGCCGATGGGTGCCGGCGCCTCCGAGGCGAACGGCGTCCGCGTCCCGGGGCCGCGTCTCCTTCGGGATGACCGGGGCGCCCGCCTATCTCCAGGCGACGGTGCTGGGAGCACCCGAGGAGCAGTTCGGCAGGATCCTCGAACCGACCGGCCCGCGCTCGCGATCCATGACGGAGATCGCCGATGAATCCTCCGAGACCCTGGGCCGGATTGGCGAGGCCCTCGGATCTGGCTTGCTTTCAAAAATGATGATCATAATTTATATTGGGTCGCAGCGGGCAAGGTGCCGCGTGGATCGGAGGGCGATATGAGCAAGGGCAGCATCAAGACCGCGGTGGTCACAGGCGCCTCGTCCGGCATCGGGCTGGAAACGGCGAAGGCCCTTCAGGCTGCGGGCTACCGCGTATTCGGGACCAGCCGGAGGGCGTCTCCGGCCGTGGACGGCGGGATGGCCACCATCGTCTGTGACGTCACCGATGAGAGATCGGTCACTGAGATGGTCGAGACCGTCTTCGGCGAGACGGGGAGGATCGACCTCCTCGTGAACAACGCCGGCTTCGGCATCAGCGGCGCGGCCGAGGAATCGTCGGTCTCGCAGGCTCAGGCCATGTTCGACGTGAACCTGTTCGGCGTCATCCGGACGACCCGCGCCGTGCTTCCCCTGATGCGCGCGCAGAAGGGCGGCCGGATCGTCAACGTCAGCTCTGTCCAGGGCCTGATCCCGGCCCCCTACATGGCGCTCTACGGCGCCAGCAAGCACGCCGTCGAAGGCTACTCCGAGTCGCTGGACCACGAGGTTCGTGGGCAAGGGATCCGGATCGTGCTCGTCGAGCCCGCCTTCACCCGGACGGCCTTCGACCGGAACCTCGTGCGCCCCGACGCGCCGCTCGGCATCTACGAGGCGGAGCGCGCCGGTCGGGACCGGTTCCTGAGCGAGGTCATGAAGTCCGCCGATGCGCCCGAGGTCGTGGCGAAGGTCATCGTCGAAGCCGCCACCGCGACGAGCCCGAAGCGCCGTTACACGGCGGGCCCCAAGGCGAGGCAGGTCAGCCTGCTGCGCCGCTTCGTGCCGGCCACCGCCTTCGACAAGAGCTTCCGCAAGGAGATGCGCCTCCCGCAGGTCCCGTGATCACGAGTCCGGAGAGGTCGCGGATTCGGCGCGTGTCGGCGTGCAGGGGTTGAGATCGGCCGGGCGCCAGCGCCGTCGATCCTGACCCTCCGCGCCGCGTCGCGCGATGGCGAGTTTGGGCAGCGCGGAAGGGAGTTCTCATCAGGCACACTGACAGCACCCGCAGCTCCGCACCGCTTCGTCGACGTGTGGCGGAATGATCCGAGGTGGCCCAGGCAGGGCGGAGCCTGGACGGCCGCGCCTACCTGCGGGCGCTGAAAGTCGGGAAGGCGCGCCTCCGCCGCCGGCCGCGCTGCTGAGGATCCAAGTCGATCGCCTCGTCAGAGAACTCGGCGGCCTCGCGAAGCGCCGAGACGGTCGGTTTCGAGGCCGTGGGCTTCGGCGACCCGTCGCCGCCAGGAATGCACCGACCGAGAACAGACCGTGGGTGGCTCTGGTGGCCCGTAGTGCCCACGTGCACCGCGCGTTCCGCCTTTGCTCGCGGACTGACCAGCGATCGTTCCAGGACAGAGCCTTGTTGCCCAAAGGCTTGAATGGTCGGAGTGGCGGGATTCGAACCCACGACCCCTAGTCCCCCAGACTAGTGCGCTAACCGGGCTGCGCTACACTCCGACGCCCTCAAGAGGCTTGGCGCTCATAGCTTTCTGGTTTCGGGGACGCAACCCCCAATCCGGAACGAACCGCAACCAAAGGCGCCGAAGGGTCGGCCGTGTGACGCAGAGTCCCACGAAAGTCCCACGCGATGTTCGGCAGGCGTTCCAGGCCCAATCCCCCTCCCCTCCCGGATCTCTGGGTAAGGGGATCTAGGGGCTGCCGAGGGACGGAGGTTCGGGCGATCAGTCCGGCTTGGGCTTGGTGCGCTCGCGGGCGTCTAGGGCTTCATCCACCAGGATCCGCACGGCCTCGCCCCACGATGGGACCGGCCGCTGACTAGCCCGCCAATCCTCCACGCGCCGGACCCACCGAGGCGCAGCGACGATCTGTTTGCGCTCCGTGGCGGCCTCCCCGCTCGCGTCCTTCCGCGGTCTCGCCACGCGTTCAATTGTCCCGATCAGCCCTGCCATCGCCGCCTACTACCCCTTGCCTTCTGCTTCAATATACATATTATACACACATATCGAGGGCAAGGGACGCAGGCATGCCGATCCGTTCCTACAAGTACCGGATCCGACCGAACGCCCAGCAGGCGCGCTTGCTGGACGAGATGCTGCGGGACTTCTGCGCGCTCTACAACGCCGGGCTTCAGCAGCGGATCGAAGCGCACCGGAGGCGTGGCTTATCCCTTCGGTTTGTTCAGCAGTCGGCTGAGGTAAAGGCAATTCGAGCCGACGATCCTGAGGGGATTGGTCGGTGGTCGTTCACGGCGCTGGACCAGGTGCTTCGGCGGCTAGATCAGACCTATGCTTCGTTCTTCCGGCGCGGACACGGCTTCCCGAGGTTCCGCGCGTCGGCACGGTTTCATAGCGCAACGTTTCGGGTTGGCGACGGGCTAACGATCAAGCGAGATCGGCGCGTTGGCGTCGTCGGCATCCCAGGCGGGATGAAGGTCGTCTGGCACCGCAATCTGCCGTCAGACGCAAAGCCTGGCACCGCGATACTCACGCGCCAGCAGGGCAAGTGGTACGTCGTCTTCTCGGTGAATGCCGAGTTTGCCGAGCCCTGTGGCGCAGGGACGGTCGGGATTGATCTTGGGCTCAGCAGCCTGATCGCCACTAGCGACGGCGAAACGATCAAGGCGCCCCGCTTCGCCAGCAAGGCGCAAAAGGCTCAGCGGCGTCGCCAGCGAGCACTTGCGCGCTGCCAGCGCGGCAGCAGGCGGCGCCTGAAGGCCAAGGCGCGTCTTGCCGCTGGTTCAGCCCGGATCGCGCGTCAGCGTCGCGACCATCTGCATAAACTCTCGCGATCCTTGGTAGCGCGTTACCAGGGCATTGCCTTCGAAGACCTGAACATGACCGGGCTCAAGAAAGGGATCCTTGCTCGGTCCGTTCATGACGCGGCGTGGAGCACGCTCGTCCAACTCACAACGTACAAGGCTGAAAGTGCCGGTGCGTCTGTCGTGATGGTCGACCCGCGCGGCACGAGCCAAACATGTCCAGATTGTATGGCCATCAAGCGAAAGAAGCTGAGCGAGCGAAAACACATCTGCGAATGCGGGTGTACCCTAGATCGTGATATAGCTGCTGCCATGATAGTTCATCAGCGTGCATTCGGGCCGAGACACGGCCCTCAGTCGCCAAACCAGCGGGTTGCCGCATAGTTTGACTGAGAAGCCTGAGCTAAAAGCTTAGGAGTTGTCGCACAGATAGGAGAGAAGCGATGAGCGAGACGAAGCCCGACATCCGCGGCCATGAGACCGAGGCCAAGGCCCGCAAGGCGGCGATGAAGTGGTTCGCCTTCAGCAACGGCGCGAAGCCGGTCGAGGGCGTCCACTTCCACATCAAGCAGAACGAGTTCGGCGGCTGGAACTTCGAGAGCGGCCGGAAGCCGAAGGTCGCCTGACCCCGCCTAATCCCTCCCCGCACACAAGGAGAGAATGATGAGCGAGATCACGGGCCAGACCCTCGTCGGCTGGGGGCTCAAGCCGGGCAAGCACTTCGCCGAGGCCATCCGGGTCGCGAACATCATGCGGGCTGAAGGAGCGGCCGACGACACGATCATCATGGCAGTTCACGACCTCGTACCGGTGATGATCCCGATGCGTAGCGAGGGCCTGCCCTACGCGACGTTCCTCGACGTGGAGACCGATGCCGAGCGCGCCAACCTCGCGGGCGTGCAGAGGCACATGGATGCGCTGATGTGCGTCCCGACGATCAAGGCTGGCGCTGTGATGCCGGATGCCTGTCCGTCAGGCTCGGCCGAGGGGACCATCCCGGTCGGCGGCGCCGTGGCTTGCGAGGATGCGATCCACCCCGGCTTCCACTCGGCCGACATCTGTTGCTCCGTCGCAATCACGGTGCTGGCCGATGATGGCGACCCGAAGGCCCTGCTCGACGCTCTGCAGGCGGTGACGCACTTCGGGCCAGGCGGACGCAAGGACAAGATCGACCTCCCGCTGCGGCTCGCCCTCAGGCTCAGCCGCAACCCGTTCCTGTCGGACTTGATGGGCAAGGCGGCCGGTGATTTCGGCAGCCAGGGCGATGGCAACCACTTCGCCTATGTCGGGCGGCTGGCGTCGTCAGGCCGGCTCGCCATCGTCACGCACCACGGCTCCCGCGGGCTCGGCGCGCAGCTCTATAAGAAGGGCATGGCGCTCGCGAAGCGCTACACGGCGAGTATCGCGCCGGAGGTGCCGGGGCATAATGCCTGGATCAAGGCCGACAGCGGCGACGGGCAGGCATATTGGGAAGCCCTGCAACTCGTCCGAGAGTGGACCCGCGAGAGCCACTACGCCATCCACGATCTGGCGCTAGGCCGTTTTCAGTCCGAGGCTGCCGACCGCTTCTGGAACGAGCACAACTTCGTCTTCCAGCGCAGCGACGGGATGTTCTACCACGGTAAGGGCGCGACGCCCTCATGGTCCGGCTTCTCGGCTGACGATGATGGGCGGACGCTGATCCCCCTTAACATGGCTGAGCCGATCCTAATTACGGCGCACCGCGACCGGCAGGAGACGCTTGGCTTCGCCCCGCACGGCGCCGGCCGCAACCTGTCTCGCACGGCATACCTGCGCGGGAACGAGCCCGCGTGGCCGGAAGGGATCGACGCGCGCTTCTACTGCGGGACGCCGGACCTGTCCGAACTGCCGGGCGCCTACAAGAACGCCGCGTCGGTTCGCGCGCAGATCGCCAAGTACGACCTCGCCGAGGTGACTGACACCGTCGAGCCCTACGGCTGCATCATGGCCGGCGATTGGGAGGCAAATGCGCCCTGGCGGAAGAAGCGCGCCGCTGCTGCCGAGCCCCAGGCCGACAGCACGGAGACCTCCGATGCCTAACCCGCCTCCCCCGTCTCCCGCATCCCCCGCCAGCATGGAACTCCCGGAGGAGATCGAGAGGGCGATTGAGGATCTGATGCGTCAGTCCAGCGGCTGGTACTGCGCGCCTGAAGCGCTGGAAGTCGCACAGGCCAGGGAAGCCCTCACCGCCGCGATCCTCTCCCGGCTGAGAGAAGCAGAGGCTCGCCGAGAGGAAGCAGAACGATGGGCGGCTGGTTGGCACAGCATCGTTGAGGCGACTCTGACGATGATGAACCTCTCGCCCGCCCTTGGAGCTGTTGAGGCCGTTGGGGCTATCCAAGCCTGGATTGAGGACGAGGCTCGCGAGACGATCAAGCTTTCAGACATGGTCCGAAAGGGGGCCGATGCTCTCGTTCGCGCGGCTACTGCTGAGGGCGCCCGCGATATCGCCCTCGCCCGCGTGGAGGGGCTGGAGAGCGTCCTTCGTGAGGTCGTCCTTCGCAACCGCGCGGCATGGCCGGCAGAGACGCGCGCTGAGCGGATGGAAGATGCTGCCCGTTCCGCCCTTTCCGAAGCCCCGTCCCAAGGAGACCAGTGATGGCCGCGAGCCCTCTGGCAGTGGACGGCGGCAAGTCCACCCAGACCGTTATGGTCACGATCAAGGTACGGCTGCGCGACAAGCATTCGACGGAACTGCGTCGTCAGGCTCGCGCGGTTAATGTGGTTTGGAACTATGCCAATGAAATGCAGAAGAAAGCCGCGCAAGCTCGTCGAAGATGGCTTAGCTACCCAGATTTAGCCCGCCTGACGTCCGGGTCTAGCAAAGAACTGAACATCAACTCTCACACCATTCAGCGTATATGCAAGGCATATGACGATGCCCGAAACACGCAGAAGAAACCATGGCTACGCTGGCGATCTCGGAAGTCACTCGGATGGGTTCCCTTCAACACTAGCCACGTCCTGTTTGACGGCGGTGCCTTCGTGTTCCGTGGCGTCCGATATGAGGCGATGCACCTGCGTGACGTCCTGAAGCCGGGCATGCGGTTCGGTGCTGGGAGCTTCAACGCTGATGCCAAGGGGCATTGGTACTGCAACGTTCCGGTTGAGGTAGAATGCGCTGAGCCGCGGCCAGAGAACGCAGTCGGGATCGATCTCGGGCTGAATACGATGGCGACTCTTTCAAGTGGCGCTAAGATCGAGATGCCGCGGTTCTATCGCGAGAGCGAGAGAGCGCTGGCGACGGCGCAGCGGGCTCGGAAGACCAAGCGAGCACGGGCCATTCACGCCAAGGCGCGCAACCGGCGCAAAGATTTCCTGCACAAGGCCAGCGCGGCTTTGGCGCAAGAATACGGGACCATCATCGTCGGTGATGTGAGCCCGTCTAAGCTGGCCAAGACCACCATGGCGAAGTCGGTTTACGACGCCGGGTGGGCAGGCTTCAAGGCAATGCTGTCGTACAAAGCGATTACGCGAGGCGGCAGGTTCGTTGAAGTCTCAGAGGCCTACAGTTCCCAAGTCTGTTCGGCGTGCGGCTCGCTGCCCACGTCGCGGCCGAAAGGTATCGCAGATCTTGGAATAAGGCAGTGGGAGTGCAGCGACTGCGGAGCGGTTCATGACCGCGACGTGAATGCAGCGCTCAACATAGCCCGTGTTGGACTAAACACGCTGGTTGCAGGAGCCTCAAAGCACAAGACGGTGGCAACACCGCTTGCGCGGCGGGGAGTAGTCACCGCGAGACGGCCGGTTTCGTCTGAGACAAGGCTCGCGATCAAGGACGCATGAGGAGGAGAAGATGAGCGAGAAACCTGTCCCTGAGTTCTTGCGACAGACGATGGTCGACCGGGTCTCGAAGGCCATCGTCGCCCATCTGGCGGAAAATGGCCGATCGGTCTTCTGGGAGGAGCTGCCGCCGATCTGGCGCGAGATCTACCGCGATCTGGCCCGCGCCGTCATCTCAGCGATGCGCGAACCCAACCTCGCCATGCGCAGGGTCTGCTCGTTCCCAACCGCCGAAATCGTGTGGCCGGCGATGATCGACGCGGCTCTCTCCTCCCCTGCTCCCACCGAGGAGGGCTGAGGGATGGGCAAGCATCTTTCCGAGATCCCTGATGATCCTCCCGGCCGCGGCAAGACGGTTGGCGGATGCGTCTACTATGACTCGCCGCCGGCCGTGATTGAAGCCGCCTGCCGGGCTTACTTCCCGTGGTGGGATGACATGTTCGGCGACGAACAGGACGGCCATCGCAGCCGCATGAGGGCCGCTCTCCGCGCCGCGATCGACACAACGTGTTCTCCCGCCCTCACTCAGGCAGAAGGAGAGCGGTGATGGTTCGACCATACCACGCACCGAGCCGGATGAAGACGCCCTTGGGCTTCCGGCTGTGGATTGCCTTCGTGCTCGCCCTGAACCTAGCAATCCTGGGCGCCACGTTCTTCCTGATCTACCGGATCGTTGCCGATCCCGAGGGCGCGGGCCGCTTCGCCGGCCGGATCATCGGCGGGGCGATCAGCGGCGCGCAAGAGGGTAAGTAGCATGTCCTCCACCTCATCAGCGGGACGGGGCGGGAAGCTGACGGAGGCTCAGCGTCAAGCCGTTCGTCAGCAGACGATGGACACCGTGCTCTCGGCTCTGTTGGACGCGGCGGAGCGCAAGGCGACCGCGGAGCAAGCCGCCGGCCGATGGGATGGTCTAAAGCAGCTTCGCCTAGATGGCCTACGCATGATCTGCGCCGAAACGGAGGACTTCGACCTACGCCGCCTTTCCGACCTTTGCTACTGGAATGGCCTGCACGCCGAGTTCGCCTTAGTCGCTAAGGACGGCACGAAGTTCACCGACGTCGGCATGATCCCCGCCTCCACCCGCCAAGTCCTCACCGCCGTAGAGGAGACGAAGGATGCCTGAGAGAGCCCCGCAGGACCGCCGCTTCTTTTGTCCGCAGCCGATCCTTTCCATGCGGGTCGCCAAGCGCAAGGGCGAAAAGTGGAGCGCCTACAACCGGCGGTTTGAACGCTGGCAAGAGCGGTTTGGCCGCCTCCTAGCTCTGCGCACGAAGCTTGAGGATCTGTAGCGACCCCGCCCAGGATCACCGTCTGGCAGCGGGTTGAGAGAAGGGGAGAGAGATGCAAAAGAACCGAATTCCAGAGCGATGCCGAGGCTGCCGCCTCCTTCATACAGGCGGCCGGAAAGACGGCGTCTATGATCGCTGGTGCATCCATTTCAGCAATGCAGCGGCGAAGGTGCAAGCTCAGTGTATTCAATCAGATGCGCGTCAGGAGCGGGACTGATACCTCCCTTCCCCGCGCGATCCGCCCGCGGTAGCCTCAACCCATGCCTGACGACCACGACGCGATCTCCGAAGCCGCCGACGCCCTGATCGCAGCGGGGTACGACGTGAAGCCGTGGGGCGACGATCACGCCTTCTGGTTCGTGGACGGCAAGACGCTGACGGACAGCGATCTGCTCGCCCTCGCCGTGCGCCTCGGCCTCATGGACTCGACGACAGACAAGCTGCAGTAGACGGAGGGCCATGCCTTCCGAACCGATCGCGCCGGTCCGCGGCCGCCAGCTCGAAGCCCTCCGCGCCTGCCTCCTCTACCCGCAGGGTCTGCGACGTGGGGCCTATCCGAGCGCGATGCCGATCCTACGCAAACTCGGGCTCGTCGAGTCCCGCCCGGCGCCAGGTCCGGGCCGCCGTGTAGATGCGTGGTTCATCACCGAAGCCGGGCGGAAGCATTTGATTGAAATCGACGCCAGCAAGCCGGGCGCGCTGCGCAAGCGAGGCTAGGCGCGCTCGCCGTACCATTCTGCGAGGCGCTGGATCGCCCAGAAGTCGCAGACGCCGTCGCCTTCGACGGGCACGGTGAAGACGCCACGGGGCCCCTTCCACCACTCGGCCGTGTTCAGCGGCCCGAGTCCCTGCAATGGCTCGCAGCCCCAAGACCGAAGCTTACGCTCCCACTGATGTCGCTGTAGGAACGGCTCGATCATGTCAGGCGCAGAGCGCGGCGTACTCCACGTGGTGAGGAAGGTCTCTCGGCTTCGGATCGACGACACCGCAGCGCTCAAGCTCAGGGCGCAATTCGCCGAGCTGAGTGGTGATGATCTGCTCGCCGAGCTGGGCAGAGAGGATGCCCTCAAGCGCCGGCTGGACGTCGGCCAGCACCGCGTCGGCATCAGGATGAGACAGTACGAAGCCCGGCACGTCCTCGCACCAAGCGCGCACGCCCCCGTCGACGCGGCGTTCGAAAAACACCACGATCTTGAAGGACCGTGAGGGGCGCCCGGCTGCCATCTCGATCACGTTGCTCATGGTGGATGATATCGCGCTGATTGTGCCGGGGGCAAGTTACAAACGCATGTAGCGGCCAAGCTCGGCCGCTGTGTCGCGTCGGGACCGGGCAAAAAGAAACCCGCAACGGCAAGCCGGGCGGGCGGGTAGAACGACAGCGACAGCGGGCACAACCTATGTTATAGATCCGGAAGGCACCTCTGGATATGGTTGAGGTTTCCGGCCCGGCATGGGCTTCCCGGGACCGGCCATGCCGCAGCACGCCAGACCGCCTTTGAACCTTCCGTTCGACCCGGAGGCCTATTTCGCCAATCTGGAGGCGAAGCGGGATGCCTTCATGGACAGCCGCGACGAGATCGACACGGTCATCGTCGGATCGTCCCACGGCGAGTACGGCTTCGATCCCGATCACCTCGACGGAAGCTTCAACCTCTGCACAGCCAGTCAGGACATTCGGCAGAGCGCGTCGATGTATGCGTGGGCGGCGCGTCGGAGCCGTCGATTGCGCCGCGTCATCGTTTTTTACTCGCTGTTTTCCTACGGCTTCGACTGCTCCCGCAGCTCGGATCACGCGCGATGCGTCTTCCTGCGCCGGGCGTTCGGTGTTCGGTGGGATGAGGATCAGGACGACCTGCTCTGGTCGATAGACCTGAACGCCCGCTGGCCGCATCAGTCCCTAGCGCCGCCGGCCGTGCTCGACCGTGGCTTCATCCGATCGAACGCCCGCGACTTCTTCTCGGAAGCCCCCGATGCGCTGGCACGCCGCGTCTCGCGGCACGTCGCCATGAGCGAGGCTCAGCACCAGCGGGCCGACCAGCTCCCGCATCTCGCGGCCATCATCGCCCTCGCGAAGCGCCGAGGGGACGAGGTCGTGGTCGTCGTCCCGCCCATGCGCTCGGACTACCTAGCTGCGCTGCCGCACGGCGCGCCACTGTTCGACAAGCTCCGTGCTCTGTGCGCCCGGGGCCGGGTTGCGCTCGTCGAGGCCTTCGCCGACCCCGCCTTCGCCTGGGAGGACTTCGGGGATCCGGATCACCTCTACCCGGCCGGAGAGGGGCCACGAAAGCTCGCCGGTCTGGTCCGAGGCTGCTTGGCTAGCCGCCGGCCAGCGCGCGTCGGCTACGTCCGGGCGCTGAACCATCTGCGAGAGGCTGCCGGACTGGCATAGCGTAGGTTCGGGACTGGGCACGAAAAAACCGCCGCGGCCGGTGCCGGGCGGTTGGGCAGAGAGAAGATTGTGAGAGGCGGTTACAGCTATCCCGGCTCGGTGATCGTGAACGGGATCGCGGTCTCCGGCCGGGTGATCGGCCAGGAGCGCAACGCAAAATGGCCCGACCATGCCGGGCGGCATGGTCGGGCCTGTCTATTCACAACGACGGATATTCGCAGCGGGGGCGCGCGCCCGGTCCGGCCTCTCTCAAGGCGATGTCGCGAAGGCCATGGGCACGTCCCAGGCCGGGGTTTCCCGATGGGAGAGGGGCGGCGAGCGCCCCTCGACCGTCTCCATCGAGAAGTTCGCGGCCGCGACAGGCGCGCGCCTCGAGGTCCGGCTCATACCCCAGGATGCGCCGGAGACCGTCGCGGCAGTCGCGGCCAAGCCGATCAAGCGGGGCGCGAATTCACGACGGGAAACGACGCCGCGTCGTACGCGCGCAGGATCCGGACGGTCTCGGGAGACTTCCGTCGAGTGTCGATGAAGGTCCCGGCGTCGATCGCGTCGAGCAGGATCCCGCAGCACGCCCGGATGTGGGCGAGGTGGCTGACCCCGCTCTCGGGATCGACGTCCTCGCCCGCGAGCCAGAGCCTCATGTGGCGGTCGATCGCGCCGTGATAGGTGTCCGAGTCGATCGGCGCGGATCGCCAGTTGAAGCGGCCGTAGGCCTTCGCCGGACAGTCCGCGCCGAGGCCATAGACCGCCGCCTCCTGGACGAGGGCGACGATCGGGATCAGCTCCATCGGCAGCTTCTTCAGCCCGTGGGCCCGCTTCGGGTTCTCGACGGTCACGCTCACGCTGCCACCTTCATCTCGATCTGCTGCGGGGCGCGGATGTTCACGCGATGCCGGCACACCTCGCCGTCCTCCCGATGGAAGGTCACCGCGTTGACCGCTCGACCGGAGCGATATCCGCCGGCCGCCGCATAGGCGTCCTTGGCCGCCGGCGACGTGAAGCTCTCCACCCGAACGGGGCCGACTTCCTTGGCGGTCTCGTGGTGGATGTGGCCGAAGAAGAAGTGCCGATGATCGGTCTCGCCCCAGTCCCGGGCCCGGTCGGTGGCCAGCATCATCGCCATGCGGTCGGGCTTCATGGTGTGGCCGTGAGAGGCGCCTAACAGGCAGCGGCCGAAGCGGCGGAACCAGTGGATCCCGGCGCCAGGCGCGACCTTGATCCGCGGATGCTCCTCGAAGTGCAGCTCCAGCGCCACCGCCAGCGTGAGGGCGGCATCCTCGTCGTGGTTCCCCGGCAGGAAGGCGACCTCGACGTTCTCGTGACGCTCGGCCACGGCCCGGGACAGCCCGATCGCCACCCGGGCCCCGACGCCGTAGACCTTGCGCCAGCGGCCGTCGACGTCGAGCGCGTGGCCGCTGCGCGGCGTGGCGTTCTTCTGGTCGTTCTGGTGGAAGAAATCGCCGAGGAAGAGCAGCACCGCGTTCTTGGACGGAGGCGCCATCATCATCAGGCGCCCGACCTCCCGCCGGATCATCTCCGAGGCGATGCGCAGGTCGTAGTCCTCGCCGCACTCGGCCCCGTGCGCCATCATGCCTAGGTGGAGGTCGCTGACGACATAGACCGTGAGCAGATCCTCGTCGCGGTCCGCCTCCGGCAGGGCGATGCCGGCCGAGCCACGGGCATCGAGCATGGCCTCGCGAAGGGACTGGGCGAGGAGGGTCGGGTCGCAGCCGGCCTCACGGGTCTTCACCCACTCGAATGCGACGCGGCCCTCCGCATCCCGCAACTGGCTGACACCCTTCACGACGTGGCCGGCCGGGATCTCGCCCTTTGGTCCCGGCGCTTTCGTCTGGGTGACGTACTGGGCCGAGACAGCCCCGCCCTTGTCGAAGCGCGTCGTCGTGCGCTTGACCGCGAAGCCGGCCAGCACCGGCTCGAAGCCCGCCTCGCCGCGCTCGGCCGCGATCTTATCGCCGGCCGCCCAGTCGGGCTGGAGACCGAAGCGCCGGAAATGCGAGCCGGGCTGCTCCGGCGTTCCGATCCGGTCGGCGAGCGAGCGACGGTCAACGCCAAGGCGGCCGGCCGCCACGCGCACGGCACCGGGATTGGCGGTATCACCCGGGACGGGGCGGGCCGGGCGGCCCTCCCGAATACACTGGGTGACGGTCTCGACCTCGCGGCGCGCCTCATCGAGGCCAGCGACCGCCTTGCGGGCAGCGTGCATGGGGGATCTCGTGCTGAAGCGCGGGCCTGGGGGCACATCGCGCAGAAAGGACGGTCGCGGAGCGTTCCCGCAATCTCGTCTGGGCATCCCTCCGATCCGGCAGGAAGTGCGGGATCGGGCTCAGTGCCTACGGCAGGCCCGGTGCCGTGACCGGCGGCCAATGCAGCGGCACGCGCCACAGGCCAAAGGGCCCGGCATAGTAGGCGGTCAGTTCGAACCGCACTGACACCGTGTCCGGCAGGCGCTCCGCCAGGTCGACGCACCACCGCTTGCGGTACGGGCCCATCTTTGGGGCGGCAGCCGTCTGCCAGGGCAGGCCGTCGACGTACCCGTAGGGCGAGACCACGAGGCGCCCGCGCCCCTCGACGTACAGGAAGACGTCGAGATCGTCGGTCGCCGCCTCCTTCACCTTCGTGCTGGTGTAGTCCCAACAGAGGCTGTCGTGCGTCCGGACGACATCGCGCACGGCCATGTCGACATGGACCGGGAACAGGTGGCCATGCACGTGCGGGCCAGCTGCGACACACAGCAACGTGAGGCCGTAGAAGGCTGTCACCGGCCAGTATGCCCGCCAGAACAGGCGCGAGAGCACGGTGGGCATCATCCCGCCCCTCCGCTCCGCTTGAGCCCCAGCACGTAGTTGCGCACCACGTGCTCGACTTCCTTGATCTCCTTGGTGAGGTCGTCTTTCAGCTCACGTAGCGTGGTCATCCGAACATAGTCGCGGGCGGCCTCGAGCTTGAACTCGGTCAGGGCCTTCTCGGTGTCCTCGGTCCTTCGTTTGGCTTCCGCGACCTGTTTCTCCGCGTCGCTGACGCGACCCTTCAGGCCGATGTAGCTCGCGAACCCGCCCAGGAAGGCGAGGATCAGCGTGATGAGGTTGCCGAACCCCATCTCCTTGAGCAGGTCCATGGACTTGGATCCTGGCGCAGCCCGCAACGGCGGGCGCGCCGGGGCGCTTGAAGCTGGCGCCGACGAGAGAGGATGCGTCACCGATAGGCCTCGGGCGGCCGGCGAGCGCAGGGGCACGGTCAGGGCTTGGCGAAGTCGCGGCGCACGGCGTCGATCCAAGCGAGTGCGCGGAGCCCGCAGGCCGTCTTGGCGCGATCCAGAACTTTGGCACGCCCGATGATGCGCACGACGTCGGCCGTGGTCAGATCACGGTCGGGGATCTCCGGAAACGACCGCTTCAGGCACGTGGCCACGTCTGCGGGCGGCTCTGGCAGCGTCACGCGGATCTCGGTCGGCGCGCGCACGTCGAGCGCCGGGACCGGGTCAGAGTGAACGCAGGCGGCGAGCGAGATCGTGAGGAACGGCAGGGCGAGCCCCGCGCGGATCACGGGAGAGCGCATCGGTCAGATCCTTCAGTTTGGCGTTGTCGGCTTGTGCGTCGGCCAGATCGCGCGTGGCCTGTTCGGCCAGAGCCTTGGTCAGGGCCTCAGCCTTCGCGGCGCGCTCGCGCTCGGCCTTCACATTGGTTGCGGCGACCACCTTGAAGGCATCGTGCGCCCCCTTGGCCTCGGCCGCCTGCCAGAGCGAGGCGCCGACGATGAGGAGTGCCCCGACACCGATCAGCGGCATCTTCAGCCGCTCGGGTACGAACATCGCGCCGGCGAAGGCGACGACGATGCAGGCGATGCCGCACACCCCGACGATGGACGCGAGCGGCGAGAACGCCGCCCACGCCTGGAACAGGAAAGCGGTCATGATCAGATCCCCTTAAGGCAGAGGGCGCGCTCGGCCTCGCGCCGCTTGACCAGCCCGGCGATCACGCGACCGCCGGCCTTGTCCCACATCATGAAGGCGTTGCAGCTCGCCCGGCGCTCGCCCGCATTCCACAGGCGCACGACGCTCGACTTGCAGTAGGCGCCGGTGCCGATGTTGTAGGCCAGCGAGAGGTGAGCGGCGTAGAGGTCGTCGCCCATCGGCTGGCGGGCGCAGCGCTCGACCGCCGGCGCGAAGTCTTCAGTCAGCCGCTTGAGCAGCATCGCCTCGCACTGAGGCTTGGTGAAGGTCATCCCCATGCGGACGCCCTTGGTCTCCCCGACGCACACGGTCGGGATCCCGACCACGTCGCGGTAGGCCGTGGTGCGCAGCCCCTCGAAGCCCGTGATGGTCGTGCAGGCGAGCGCGGCGAGTGCGGAGCCGGCCACGAGGCGGCCCTTGCCCGACTTCGGCAGGGCGGCGGCAACGGCGGGCGCGGCGCGGCGGAACAGCGCGAACGGCATCAGGCGTCTCCTGCGGGGTCGGCGGCGGGGGCGATGGCAGCCTGCGGCATCAGCCGAGCGAGGCCGGCGAGCGCGGTGCAGACGAGGCCGACGAGCGCGAAGGCGAGGCGTCCGTGCTCAGCGTCGGTGAAGAATTGGCAGAACAGCGCGACGCTTTCGCAGAGGGTCGCGGCGCAGGCGAAGCGCACGGACCACGCGTGCCGCACGAGCTGGCGCCAATTATCGTGCAGGCGGAAGCGCGTGCCGAGACGAGCGAGAATGCCCGCACCGTCAGACGAAGCCATGGTGAGCTCCCTGATCAGAAGGGAATGGAGAGGCGCAGGCGCAGCGGTGCGAGTTCGTCGAGCTCAAGGGTGCGCAGGCGTTCACCGTCGCGGATGAGCAGGCCATTCGGCGCGATCGGCGCCGCGGCCAGGAAGCTCGCCGCGCTGGGCCGAGCCGGCAGGTGCGGGATGCACGGCCGGGCGGCGGCCGCGGCCGGCGCGGCGGACACAAGGATGGCCAGCAGCGCCGCCCAGATCCGGGCCTGCATCAGCGTGACGCCGCGAACTGCAGCCGACCCGCCACCGGGTGGCCGATAATCGCGAGCCGCGCGTGGATCACGCCACGACCGATGATCCCGAGCCGCTCGGCCGCGCCTCGCGCGAGATCCAGCGTGCGACGCAAGCGCGGGTGCGGCCCGCGGTCGTTGACGGTCACCTCGACGCTCCGCCCAGTGGCGATGTCGGTCACGCGCACCCGGGTTCCGCACGGCAGCGTCCAATGCGCCGCCGTCATGCCCTCGGGCCGGAAGCGACCGGCGAGGTGTCCAACCTTTTGGCGACCGCAGGCGACGTCGTTCTTCGTTTGGCCGTGCTCGGAGCCGTACCAGGACACACGGCCCTCCCAGGCCTGGGCGTGGCCGGGCACGAGCAGCAGCGCGCAGGCGATCGCCGCCCGCAGCGCGAGGCGCTGGAGGATCATGGTGGTCTCCGGTGATGTGCTAGGACGGGCGCGGCCCGCCGCTTCCCCACCGATCCCCGCGTGCGGGGCGGCTCCGACCCGGAAGGACGGAGAGCGGCGGGCCGCCACCGTTCCCGAAGATTTCGGGAACGGTCAGGGCTCAGAGGTCGGCTACGCGTTCCAGGCGACGGCGCCCGTCGGCGGCGTGTAGACGAAGGCCTGATCGCCGAAATTGGCCGTCACCGCCGGCAGTTCGGCGTTGCTCTTCATCGTTGCGCCAACGAACAACGCTCCGGTGCCGACGAGGCTCGCGACGTTCTGCGGCGTAGCCCAGGCACTGGCGTTCCGCTTGACTGAGAACGTCTTGGCTCCGAAGTCCAAGAGCAGGCAGATCACGTCTCCGGCCGCCCAGGTGCCGAAATTCGTGTTGAAGGTCGGGCCGATCATCGTCGAACCGCTCGACCACACGCCGGTCGAGTTCCCTGACTGGCCCATATAGTTGGTGAGGGCTTCGGTCGCATTGGCGAACCCGAGGATCAGTCCGTCGGACGATGAGACGTTGACCGTGAACTCGACGTAGCGCACGCCCGAGCTCTTGGACGTGTCCGAGCGGATCGACGCCCAGGTGCCGCCCGCGGTCGAGGCGCGATCGACGCGGGTCGCCGAAGTCCTGGTCACGGCGGCGTTCTTGTCGCTGGCGTTCCACTGGACCGTGGCCCCGGACGCGGCCGCCGTGACAGTCAGGGCGCCGGTGAGCGCCGGGCCCGCCCCGATCGCGCCGGCGAGCGCGCCCGCGGCGACGGTCGAGGTCAGTGCACCGGTGAGATTGCCAACCCCGCTGATCGCGCCGCCGAGCGCCTTGGTGTTGGAGGCGGAGGGCAGCGCCATCGCGGTCTGCGCGAACTGGGCGAGGACCGCGGCGCCGGCCTTCGTCGGATGCAGGCTGTCCTGATAGTAGACCGTGCTGGACGTGTCCTGCATCTGCGAGGCGGTCGCCCAGTCGATGAGGCCGTCCGCGAACGAGGCGTAGTTGTTGCGCAGCCACGTGTTGTAGTTCGTGCGCTGGGTTTCGGCCGAACTCCCCCACCCGGCATAGCCCGTCTCGGGCAGGATGGTGCAGACCCAGGTCGTGTAACCGGCCGACTTCGCCTTGCCGATGACGCTCTGGATGTAGGTCTGGAGATCGGTGGCGAGCGCGCCCGCGCGCAGGTCGTTGCAGCCGCCCATCTGCACGTAGGTGTTCAGGCTCGCCGCGCTGTAGCGGCCCGCGTTGCCCGAGGTCGCCCAGTCCGCGTCGATCGCCTGCAGCTTCTTGCCGTCGACGCCGTCGTTGTAGAACGGCAGGCCCGCGAGCGCGGCGAGCTGCGCCAGCCAGTTGTCGGTGGTCGGCGCGGGCAGCCCATAGCCGCGGGTGATGCTGTCGCCGCTGCCCAGGATCCCGGTGACGGTCTTGGCCGTGCCGGCAACCGTGAAAAGCGGGGTCTGCCCGGTGAGGCTCCAGGCGAAGTAGACCTTGTCTCCGCCGGCGAGCGCCGCCGAGAAGGTGTAGCTCGCAACACCGAGCGCCGAGACGGTGGCGGCGCCGGCGGCCGACCCGTTCTTGTAGGCGGTCGCGGTCGAGCCGGCGGGCACGAGGCCGGTGATCGTGGTCTGCCCGGCAACCGCCGCAGCGGTCACCGACGCGATGCCGGCGAAAGCGCGCTTGAGCGGCATGCTCAGTACTCCCGCGCGTAGAAAGCCTGGCCGGTCGTGGCGCCGATGATCGAGACCGCACCGGTGCCGACGTGCTGCACGGAGGTTTCGTAGAAGTCACCCGCCGCGATCTTGAGGCTGTTCTGATCGGCGGTCGCGGTTCCGAGGCCGTTCACGTACAGGTCGCCGGTCGACTGGTTCTGGACGACGAAGCCGCGCCGGCTCGTGTTGGCCGCCATGAGCTGCTGCGCGGTGCCGCCGGCCGCGATCGTACCGCTGCGGCTGGTGGCCGTGCCGCGCACGACCGTGTCGACCGGCTGAGGCACGCCGCCGGCCGCGCCCTGCACCGTGATGGCGCGGGTGCCGGCGGTCCCGACGGCGGTCTCGACGCTCGTGTCCAGCACGACCGGCAGCGAGCCGGCCGGCGCGTCCTGACCGCAGGCCGGCAGGGTATTGATCGCCGAGCCCGAGGCATCGGACTGGACGGTGATGCTGGTCTGGCCGGCCATGGGTCAGTCTCTCGGGGGTTCGGCGATCAGTCGGGGCTGCGGCGGGCGGTCGGCGGGCGGCCGATCACGCGTTCCAGGTCAGCGCGCCCGCGGCGAAGGAGACGGCGGCGCCGGACGAGATCGCGCCGGCGCCGGAGCCGAGACTGTTGGAGCCGAGCATGTTGCCGCCGGTCGCCGCGTCGAAGACCGCGAAGTGCGTGACATTCGCGACCGCGTTGGCCGCGTTGCCGAAGCTGACCGCGCTGCCGTTGGTCATGCTCTTGCCGGAGGGGGCGCCGTACGTGCCCGCGACGCGGCCGGCGGCGCGCACGCTCGTGGTCACCTCGGTGCCGCCGGTGCCGGCGTCGGTCGGGTCGCCGTTGAACAGGGCGAAGTAGAGGGTCGCTGGGGCCGTCGGCATGGCGGTGCCGCGCAGCCAGTTGAGGTACGCCTGGGCGGCATAGGTCGAATTGCCGGACATGGTCGTGGTCTCCTGAGGGGGATCGGGTCGAAGGGGATCAGGCGGCGAGCGCGGCCATCAGGCGGCCCTTGCGCGCGTTCACGAGGCCGGGCGCGACCGTCAGTGCGCCGCGCGGGCCCAGCGGCGCCGGGATGGCGCCGGCGAGGACAGTCGCGGCGAGGACTGTCAGCGCACCGGCCGGGCCGGCCGCGGACGGCAGCGCGCCGGCCATCGCCACGGCGACGGACAGGGCTCCCGCGAGCGCGCCCGAGCCCGGCACCGCGCCCGTGAGCGCGGTGCCCATGCTCAGGACGCCGGTGGGCCCGCCGCCGCCCGGCAGGCCGCCCGTGAGCGGTATCGCGACCGCAAGCGCCCCGCCGGGGCCGCCGCTGCCCTGCAGCGCGCCCACGAGCGGGATCGCCACGGTAAGGGCGCCGGGGGCGAGCCCGTCGGCACCGAGTGCGCCAGCGAGCGCGCGGGCGAGCCCGAGCGAGCCGACGGGGCCTGCGCCCGCCGCGACCGCGCCGGACAACGCCACTGGGCCGACGACGCCGAGGGCGCCGGTCGGGCCGCCACCGCCGGCTAGTGCACCCGCCAAGGCGGCGACGCCGGCGTTGACGATCGTGAGACCACCGGTCGGGCCGCCGAGCCCGGGGAGCGACCCAGCCAGCGCCGCGGCCGCGATCCGGCTGAGATTGCCGCCGATGAGACCGCTTCCCGGGATCGCCCCGGACAGCGCCACGACGGTCGCGCCGGCGCCGCCCAGCACCACCCAGACGAGGGCGCCGTTCACGACGCGCATGCCGAAGGTCTTGCCCTCGTCGGCGATCGGATCGAAGGCCGGGAGCGGGAAGCCCGGTCCCTGAGGTCCCACCACCAGCGCGGACCCGGCGACCGGCAGGATTTGCGAGGCGGACCCGAGTACCGCCTGAAAGCTACCTCGAGCCGCTGCTACGGCCGGCGAGTCCGTGGCGGGGATGACCGCGAAGCTCGTCCGGCCCAACGTCTCAGGATCGCGGGTCGAGCCCGCGACCGTCCGCTTGACGTCGGCGTACAGGGTGACGGGTGTAGGCAGGCCGTTTGTCGCGGCAGCGAGCCAATCGCCTCGCATCGCCCGCGTGATGGTAAGTACGAGGCGGTCGGAGAGGCCGTTAGCGTCGGCGGTCCAGTCGATCTGGCGTGCGCCACCGTAGCCAGGGACCACAACCGTACTGTCGAGCGCTACCACTGCGCCACCGAACCGGTCGGCGACTGTCGTGGTGAGATGGGAGCCGGCCAAGTTCAGCGCGGGCTTGAGCGGCACGACGACCAGCCAGCCCGCGGTGTCGATGACCGTGGTGGCCATGAATGGAGACCTCGTTCGGGCGGGATGGCAGGGTGGGGGCGGCGTGCGCCGGCTGTCCGCGGATCAGGCAGCTATGGCGGGGCGATCCCGAAGTTCGTCGAGCCGAGCGTTCAGGTCCGCGATCACGGCTGCGGTCGAAGCCGCAAGCTGCTCGCGCGCCTTCTCTGCGGCCTCGGCTTGGCCCTGCAGGGCCATGACCTGCGCGGCGCTGGCCGCCCGCTCATCGTCCAGCGTCTTCTGCAAGGCGGCTAACGCACCCTGCAGGTTCGCGACCTGCGCCAGCGCCTCGGTGTTGATGGCGGCGAGGATGACCGGTAGCGGGAAGCCCGCCGCCGCTGCCTGCTCCGGCGTCATCGGGTCGCTTACGACGGCCGGGATCGGCGCATTGAAGTCGTCGACACCACCGGTGGCCATCAACCGGATATGCCACGCTGCGGGCTGGTCGCTCCCGGCCGGGCGACCCCGCCACAGGAACTCCTCGATGTGGATCGCGCGCGCCATGGTGCCCTCAGGCCGAGACGGTGATGTTGGTGCCGATGATGCGCCACGCGGAGCCGCTGTCTTCGACGACGCAGCCCGTGCCGGAGCCGGAGGTCTCGACGGTGCCGCCCGACTTCAGCGCGCAGCCGTTGCTTGTTTTCGCGATGCGGCCCGATGTGCCGGGCGTCGGCAGCGTGGCGACCGTGTAGACCCCGACTTTCACCGGCCCGGTGAACGATCCCGCCCCGGCCACGGTGATGCCAGAGGCATCGGCCGTGAGGCGCTGCACGCTCGCCGTTGTCAGATAGACCGTGGTCGGCGCCTGGACCTGGAGGAAGCTCCCCGAGGTCGCCATGATCGTCCGGGAGCCGCCCGCGAGGGCGACGTCGCCGGCGATCGCCGCCCCATAGCCCGCGACCGGCGCCATGCCCACGCCGAGCCGCGCCGAGGCGTCGACTTGGATCCCGACTGCGCCGTTGACCGCCAGGCCGACGCCGCCATCGGCAGGGAACCACAGGCCCGAGCCCTGATGGGCGGCCGACGTGAACGCAGGCTGGCTGACGCTGTTGCTGCCGTCGACGTAGACGCGGCGGATGTTCCCGACCAACCCGGTCGAGGTGATGTACGGGCCGCCGATCGGCAGCGGCTCGCCATCGGAGACGGCGTATTCCGAGTAGACGTTGCCCTGCGTGCCCGGCACGCCGCCATCGCCGTGGATGAAGGCGCCCGAGAAGAAGTTGTCACAGGGGAAGATCGGGTTCGTCGTACACTGGACGTACCAGATCGACTTGCCGCCCGTGTTCGGGTTGGCGCCGTCATGACAGAAGACGTTGTGGAAGCGGTTGTTGTCCGCGAACTCCAGGACGATCGCGCCCCAATTCGGATCACCGCCGATCTCGAAGCGCCCGCCCCAGAAGTTGTTGCGAGAGCAGCCGACGTTGTTGGCCTCGCCGCCGCGCAGATGCACGGCGCACGCGCTGCTCAGCGTGTGTCCGATGGCCTCGAAGCCGTAGAAATTGTTGTCCATGCAGCCCTGCGTCAGGCCGCTGAACAGCGGGCCGTCGATGCAGCGCAGGAACGTGCTCTTGGACCGGCTCCGGATCGGCTTGTAGCCGTACCGGCAGTCGTAGGTGTGGATGATGTCGACGTTGACGTTGGCGAGGTCGTTGCCGTCGACGAGTACCCCCATGAGGATGTCGGAGGAGTGCAGCGGGCCGCGCACCGTGACGTGGTTCTGCCCCTGCGGACCGGTGTACAGCAGGCGGGTGCCGACCCGGGGCGTCCCGAACAGCCCTGCGCTGACCCCGCCGCGTCCGCCCTTGGACCGGATCGTGAAGCAGCTCTTGGTCGAGAGCGTGGTGTTGGTCCCGTCGCCGACCGTCCACCCCACGTTCGGGATGTCGCCCAGGGGCAGGATCAGGGTCCCGCCGATCGGCGTCAGCGAGAACGCGAGGTCCAGGGCATTCGAGTTGATCACACCCGGATGCACCGGGTTGTACGTGGACCGGTTGCCGGCCACGAACGCGCCGGGCCGCGCCGGATCGATCAGTGAGATCCCGTCCGTCGCGACGTTCGGGACGACGCCGCACCAACCGGCGTCGATCTCGCCGCTCGACAGGTCGAACTGAAACCAGTTCCCGGCCTTGTCCTGGACGGCTCCGGGTCCGGAGCCGTTGGCCGCGCGGATGAAGTGGGCGCCCGCCCCGTAATCCCCCGCGGTCTTGTAGCCGGCCACGCGGAAGGACGTGACGAAGATCGTGGTGTTCGGGATGTCGGCGCGGGTGATCCCGACGAGCGAGAGCACCGGTGCGATAGCGTCCGCCAGTTGCTTCGGAACTGCCGTTCCTGCCAGCAGGATGCTGAGCAGTGAGGCGTCGCCACCGTTCTTATCGAGCTTCCCCGAGACGTCCGGCGTGATGCCGTCTCGCCCCGGCGCGCCCGCGGCACCCGGCGTGCCGGGCTGCCCGACCGGACCGGGCGCCCCTGCGGGGTTGATCTGCGTGGGAGCCGCGACAGGAACGGCCGACTGCCCCAGAAACGCGAGGGACGTCATCATGGCAGCGAGATCCCAGGCAGCACGACGACGGAGGCAGGGCCACTGGCGGCCATCAGGTTGATCGGGCCGCCGTCGCTGGCCGTGGCAACGATGTCGGTGACGAAACTCGGCGCGGCGGAGAGCGGAAGCTTCGCGACCGCGTCTTGGCCGACGCTTCCGGATAGGACGCCGCTCGTGCCGCCATTGATCAAGCGACCGTTGGCGGTCGATGCCTCAAGCAGAACGTTGCCGGAGCCAGAACTGTCACGCGGGGCACGCAAGATCTGCATCAGGAAGGCGATGCCGGTGATGTCCAATGGCAGTGGCTGGAACGTCACGCCGACCAGCGCGCCCGACTGGGTCGCTGGCGCTGAAATCTGCACCGACGTCGACGATGGGATCCCAGAGATCGTCGCCCCGGCCGGCACGCCGTAGCCGGCCACGGGCTGGCCCGTGACGAGGCTCGCGACCGTCTGCGTGCTCAAGCCGGCCAAAATGGCGCTACCTGCCGTCATCGCGCAGGCGGCAACTAGCGGCACCTGCGGCCCCGCCGGATACGGGAACGCGATCCCAAATGTGAACACGCTGTTCTTCGTGATCGTGAACGACGTGCGCGACCCGTCGATCTGCGGGAGATTAAGGATCTGGGTCATCGCTCGTCCGAGGCGTGAAGAAGACGCTGTACCGGTTGGGCGATCAGCCGGAGATCACCGCGCTCAGGCGTTGGCCGGCCATGCGGCCGCGTCGATCTGCTCGGTGGACGTGACTGTCGGTGGGTCCGCCGTGATCGCAGCGTCGAGATCTTTCTCGGTCTCGAATGCCGCCTGGACATGCGCGCCGACGGCGAGAGCAAGCGCCTTCACTTGGTCGGCCGAGAGGGTGACCCAACCCGAGGACGCTTTGAACTGGACCGAAGCCGCGCCGGAGGCGGTCACGTAGGCGAAGGCGTTGCCGATCATCGCTTGGCTGTCGCGGTCGGTCGCGACCTTCGCGCCATTCGCGACGATGCCGCCGGTCTCGACCGCGAAGCGCTTGGCCGCCGCGTAGGCGACGAGGCCGGCGGTCGCGAGCGTGGTGACTTTGGCCGCATAGCCGGAGAGGTCGATGTCCGGGAGCGCGTCATAGGCGATGAGTGCGTCCGTTTCAGGATCGCGCACCTCGAAGAGCGATGTGGCGCCGAGTGCCTGAAGCGCGGCCACGTTGCCGTGTTGGGTCGCGTCGATGCGCTGCATCAGGTCGGCTCCACTTCGGCAAAGACCAGGGTCGCGACGGGCACCGATGCGTATCCGCTCTCATCCGTGTTGTTCGGGTTGAACACGGTAGTCCACGCGGTGGCATCGTTGCGATAGAAGTCGAGCGAGCAGTTGTACGTCGCCGCGGCGAGCGGCGATGCTTTCGTGCCGAGCGTGCGCACGATCGTGTTCTTGATCGCCGTGCCGGGGATCGCGTTCGAGGCCGTGATCTCGTAGGCGTTCGCGCCGAAGTTCAGGTGGAACAGCGTCGGGCCGTTTGAACTCGCGGTGCGGCACATGAACTCCGCCCAGACCAGTACGAGGCTGGTCGGGCTCTTCTTGGCGTACGAGAAACCTGTCCATCCGACCGCGACCGCGCCCACGCCGGACTGAGACAGCGGCACCCGGGTCGAGGTGTTGAACTGCTGAACGTTGAAGATGGCCTTGGCCGCCTGAGCGATCGGCGTCGCATTGCTGGTGGACGCGCCGTCGCTCAGCGCAGGTCCCGCCAGTCGATAGGCGGCCCCATCGAAGATGATCCGGAACCGATTTCCGGCCGCGATGTCGCCTGCCGCCGGGGCGCTACCGTCCCGCTTGAGGAGCGCGACCGTACCGAGACCGTCGTTGATCGTCGGCGAGGTCGTCGTCGAGGTGAACTTCGGCAGGACGGTGAGCTCCGTCCCCTCGGGGCGCGCAGCCAGCGCCGGCACGGGCGCGACCACCAGGGCGTTCGCGACGCCCGTGTCCTTCACGTAGGTGTAGCGGTTGGCCTGGACGCCGGCCGGGATGTTCTGGAGGGCATCCGCCACGAAGGGCGCGCCCGTCGCGACGGCGATGTTGCCCGAGATCGCGGTCTGGCCCTGGGTGAGGGTCACGACGAACAGCGGGGCGAAGCCGGGGTCCGCGGTCGGGGTCGTCTGCGAACCTGAGGTCGCCGGGATCCCGTACTTGGTCTGGATCTGGGCGACGCCCTTGATCACGGACGTCTGCGGCAGGTTGTTACCGCCGACGCCGGTCAGGGGAACGTCGGGGTTGGCGGCGTTGTAGTAGTTGAAGACCTGCTGCGTCGTGGACTTGTCGTCGGAATAGGCGACCTCGATCAGCACGTTGACCGCGGTCCCGACCGTAGTCGGCGCGACCAGCGTCAGCGGGGTGATCTCGCGCGACAGTCCCTGCTTGAGCACCTGATGGGTGTCGGCGTTGAGCGCCGAGATCGCCGCGCTCTCAAGAGCGGCCATCTGGTAGACCATGCCGGGCCCGACGTTGACCGTCATGGACGCGGGCGATGTCGGCGTGCAGGTGAAGCCGGCGACCACGGAGTTCTGGCCGAACACCGCCTCCGAGACCTTAGCGAGCCCCTCCATCGCGAAGCGCGCATTGAGGAGAAGGTCGAGGATGTCGGGATTGGCGTCGATGTAGGAGAGGCGGCGATCCATCTCGAGAGCCCGTGGTCGCGAGTAGAGAGAGCCGAGGCGCGCGGCGCGCGTCGGCGGAACCGCGCGCTGGGCAGGCGGCTCAGGCTGTTTCGGAGAAGCGGGGACGTGCGGATGGACGGGCGTGAGAGCCGCGTCAGAGCACCGTCACGGGTCGATGTGCGTCCACGCGATCGTGCCGGCGGCGACGGTCTGCGCGATGGTCGCGTAGATCTCGGCGTCGGTGACGCGTTCCTGGCCTGCGGAGTCGACGTAGAAGCCGCGGCCCGGCGACTTCCCTCCGGATGCGTTCGGGCTGCCGCCCCAGGTCATGCGACCCGTGTTGTAGGCTCCACACGGGCCGACGGTGACGACACCGCCCCCGCCACGTCGCACGCGCACCAAGATCTGGTTGCGCATGTCGAGGGAGCCCCAGTGACCGGCGCCCACCGATCCACCGGACGCCGCCCGCGGCGTCGCGTACGCGAAGGTCCCACGCCCGTAGCGCGAGCGCGCGGCATTGTAGCCGGAGACCCGCACCGCGGCCTGAGCCACGCCCGCGTAGGCCATGCGGCGGTTCCAGGCGCCGTTGTCGCCGGGGTTCCACGGCTCGCGCAGTTCCGGCGCGATACCCGTCAGGTCCGTCACCGCCTGGGTGATGGCGGCGCGCGTGTTGCGAGGGCGGAAGACCTCCTTGCGGACACGAAGCTGGAAGCTCGCGTCGGGTTCGTTCATGCGGCGCCGGAACTGAGCGCCGAACAGGTCGAAGGCGGCGAGATCCAGGAATGCCCCGGTCGCCGACATGACCCGCGTCTGCAGCTTCGCGAAGGCGATCAGCCCGAGCACGAACACGAGCAGCGCCGCGATGCCCGACAGCAGCCCGTCGAGGATCGGATCGTCGTCCGGAAACCACGGAGGCAGGAGCGCTCGGAGCCGCGCGAGCATGTCCGCCTGGGTCATGTCGCCGGGTCCACCACGAGGTTGCCGACCTTGATCGTCTGACCTGCGGTCGGGATCAGATCGCCCGTGCCGCCGTTGAGCAGCAGCCCGGTGACGTTCGTCACGCCAGGCGAGGCGTCGTAGGCGATCTGGTCGAGGCGCGAGTAGCGCAGCTTGTTCGCCTGTCCGAGCCCGTTTACCGCGAGCGAGACTGCGCTCTGAACCGCCGAGACCACCGCGTCCGGCGCGTAGCCGTCGCCGACCTCGACGATCATCTGGATGTTGGCCTGCAGGCGCTCGGCGGGCATCACGACCGTCTGCACCCCGCCCGCCCGCACCGCGTTGACGGCGGCGCGAGCGCCGGCGAGCACGTCGGCCGGCATCGCACCGGACCCATCATCGACGTAGACGGTAACGATGCCGGGCACCTCGGTGATCTGGCAGGTCAGGCCCTGCTGCAGGTTGATCACCGCGGACTGGATCGCGGTCGGGGTCGCCTTGGCGAAGGAGGCGATGTACGGCCGGAACCGCAGACGGAAGGCCGCATCGCTCTCGGCGTCGACGCCTGTAATGAAGGCGGCCGCGTTCGTGACCGTGTCTATACCGACCCCGTCGCTGCTGCGCGCCTGCGTGATCTGGCCGGCGACCACGTTCCACGCCGAGCCGTTGATCGCGCTGAGCGGCATCTGCGCCTGGACGGGGACGTCCACAGAGAGGGTTCCGGCCGGCATGACGTAGCCGCCGAGCGCTGCGCTGTAGGCCGGGTTCGTCGTGTCAGCGTAGACCGCGAAGACGAGGCTGGCGTCGCCGGTCTGGACCTGAAAGCCCACCGGGACGACGAGTTGGACGTTCGCCGAGAACCGCGTGCACGTGACGAGGCCCGTCGCGGCGCGCGCCGGAAGCCGAAGGAAGAACCAGTCGGCGAACCACGTGTCGAGATCGGCGCCGCGTGAGGTCGCCGCACGGGTCAGCGTCAGGACGTAGACGACGATGCTCTGGAGCCAGAGTGCGAGGTCGGCGGTCGCCTCCGCCACGGCGCGGAGCACGGCGCCGACCGAGAAGTCAACGAGTGCCTTGGCGCGGCCCTGCACGCCTGCGGCAAAGTTCTGTGTCAGGACCGCGAACGTCCGGACGGGGATCGCGGCCATGGTCAGGATGCCTCGAAGGAGAGGGTCTGCTGCTTCCCGGTCGCCGCGTCGGCGTAGACGATCCGGACGAAGACGCCGTTGAGGATGGGCGAGACCGTGATGATCGGGTCCGGATCCTTGGCGACCGCGGCCTCCAGGAAGATCTGCGAGCGGATCAGGGCCTCGATCGCGTCCGTGTCGAGATCGTCGCCGACCCGGGTCTGCACGCCCGCCCCGTACTCGGTGTGCTGGATATACGTGCCAGCCACCGTGAGGAGCCGCCGCAGCACGCGCTGCACGCCGCGTTGCGTCCCGTCCACGAGAGCGAGATCACCGGTCGGGGAGACCTTCAGTCCTGCCCCGTACATCAGGTCCAGGTCGGGCATGATCAGCTCTCAGTCGCAGGACCAGCGCTGGGCGCCAGAGATCAGGGTGGCGCCGCAGGCAGTCGTATCGCCATGGCGCGCAATGGGCTGACCCTCGCATTTCCAGCGGCCGGAACCCGCGTTGATGGCGTTGGGCCCGTGGATCGGACAGGCGTAGGTGTCACCCAGCCTAGCGATTGGAAGCCCCTCGCACTTCCAGCGTCCAGAGCCGCTGGTCACGGTTCCGCCGTGTGAGCCAGCATCGCCTTGCCGAACGACCAGGGACATCAGGCGAGGTTCCCGCCACCGGCCGCCGTGATCGTGAGCCCCTGCTCGATGTCGTGCTGGAGCGACTTTGCCTTGAGGTTAACCTTGCCGTCCTTGTCCCAAAATAGCGAGCCGCCGGTCGAGTGATTGAGCGTGATCTGCCCGTCTTTGTCGAACATCAGAGAACATTTCGACTTGTGAAAAATGCCGATCTCGCCGGACTTCACCTTTGGCGGCTTCTGATCATCGGAAAAGATGCGCCCCATCACCACGGGAGCGGAGTGGTCGCCTTCGATGAAGCCAAGTACGACTTGGTCACCCTCGGTCGCGCCGATGGCGAGGCCATGCCCGTCGCCGACGTGGAGAGAACCGAGCGGCATCCATCCGGTCTCTTGTCCCTCTGGCTGGATCTTGACCTTCACGGAATGGGTGTCAGGATCGTAGCTCGTCACTTCGGCGACGCGGATCGGCGCGCGCGCGTTGGCGGGCTGCGCAGCCTCGCGGCGCACCATGTTCCAGAGCCCGTCGTCAGACATCTCACTCGTCACTCATCGCGCGCCCCTTGGACGCGGCTTTGGCGGTCACGAGGCAGCGATAGCCCTCCTCGTTGTTGAGGCGGTGCTCCACGCTCTCGTTGTCGTAGTCCTGATCGAACGACGTGCCCGTGCCCGACAAGCGCGTGCGCATCCGCGCCCGGATCTTCGTGTCACCAGGCAGGTTGAGCGTGATCGCCCGTTCCTGCTTGGTCGCACGACGCAGCCGCTTCTCGGCGATCCGGGAGGCGCGGTCCTGCTTCAGCCCGGGCGCTTGGTACTCGTAGGTGATGCCGTTGCCGTTCTTGCCGACACCAGTCGCGGCCGCGAGGGTCTTCTTTCCCTCGACCTGCTTCTTGGTTCTGTGGTCGTGCGACTTGACCTTGACCGTCGTCTTGCCGGTCAGGTCGAGGTTCCGAACGCCGGCGAGCGTGATGCTCGTCCCGCTTGCGGCCTCGTCCTCTGTCGGTTCGGTGTACTCGACCTCAAGCACGGGCCCAGCGGTGTCGCCATCCTTGTCGAGGTAGAGCGTGTCGCCGTCCAGGACGGCGTCGAGCCCTTCGGCGTCGGCGATGTAGTTGAGCAGATCCCAGTCGGTCAGGTCGCGCGGGTGATGCACCGCATCGATATTGTAGCGTCGGCCGGACACCGCGGTATCGTCACCGCCCTCGACCGTGACGCCGTGCTTTTTGGCGACCTCGGAGGCGACGTCCTTGCCCTTCTTGTTCCTGAAAGTCTGGGAGAGCGCGCGGCTCTCCATCATCTTCTTCGACTTGTCGTGACAGTCTAGGTTGATCCGGCGCTGGAACCAGTCCGGCCGCACCGTTGTGACCGAACCGGTGAAGATCACCTCGGTCTCGTCCGGGTTCGCCCCGATCGCGAACGCGACCTCGATCTGCGGCGTGTCGCACCAGTAGGCGAGATCTCGCCCTTCCGGCAGGCCGGACATCGCCAGAACGGCGTGCGCCGAGTTCGACTTCGCCTCGCGCGTGAGATGGACCTCGATGGAGGTCGCCTCGACGATGGCGCCGCCGACCCTCAGGAAGCCGCGCGGGCTGCGATCCCGACCCGGCATCTCAGGCTCCGACCACGCCAGAGCGCTGCGCTCCAGGCTTCGGCTTGTCGGGGATCACGAGGTCCAGCGCGCCGACGATGAACGGGTCGAGCAGGCCGTTCGCCTGCGCGATCACGCTCCACAGCGTGTGGTCGCCGTATTCCTCGGCCGCGATGGCGAACAGGTTTCCGCCCGACACGGAACGGGTGCGGACCGTGCGACCGACCTGAATGGCCACGACCTAGACCCCGAGCGTATCGATGTTGGCAGAGATGCGGCCGGCGAGGCCGCGCGCCTGAAGCAGCGCGTCCTGCGCGGTCAGCGCATCCACGGCGCCGTCGAGCGCCAAGGCGAGCCCTGGACCAGCGAGAAAGGCTGGGTTCAGGACGTTGGCTGCATCGAGGCGCGCGTCCCCGACAGAGACGGCCGTGTCGATGGCATCGATCGCCGAAGTCGCGATGGTCTGGAGGCCCGAGATCGCGCCGAGCGGCGCCAGCGCGAGCGATCCGACCGCGTCAAGGCTGTCCGACAAGGCGCCAATGGCATCGGCCACGCCACCCAGCCCGATGCCGTCCGCGAGACCGGCCAGCGAGGACATGTCGCCGCCGATCAGCGCACCGGCGTCGCTGCCAAAATCCGGCGCGCCGCCCCCAGAGCCGTCGTCGACGGTGTAGCACTCGATCTCGTACGGGATGTCGTTCGATCGCCGGTAGTCGGGCTCGAACTTCTCGATGATGACCGTGAGCCGGATCCCGCCCCAAGACAGGGGGACCCGGGCGCCCCGCTGCGCGATCCGCTGGACTGCGATGGCCCGGGACTTGGCTTCTGCACCGCGGAAGCGCCCACGCCAGCGCGGGTTCGTCGGCTCCCAGCCCATCGCATCGGGGACGCGCTCGCCGCCGATGAGGACGTTCTTGGCGATGCGCATCCCGCCGCCGAACGGGATCTGCTCCGGGACCTCGTGGCCACGGAACGTGAAGCCGCCCAGCGTGACGGTGCTGCTCGGCATGACGGGATCCGGGAGGCGGGACGGCGCAGGATCGGCGCGCTCAGACGAGACGAGGCGGCGAAACGCAAAAACGGCCCCGGTTGTGCCGGAGCCGTGGAGAAATCGTCATCGTCCGGTATAGGGCAAGCGATAGCCGGAAGCTAGACGCAAAATCGCCCCGCCCGCGCGTTTCCGTGCGGGCGGGGCTAAGTCTCAGGCCGTGACGGGTTCCGAGAACCCGACCGGCGTCTTGGCGCTGGTGCTATCGAAGCGTCCAGTGCCGTTTCGGGTGTCGCCTTGCGCGACCTGATGTTTGGTCACCGCGCGTCCAATCGTCCGTCCGTCGAGCTGCACGGCCGTTGCGACCTGGATCGGCGCAGCGCCGCCGCGGTAGATCACCGAGGAGGTCTTGCCGGGAGCCGTGCCGCCCCCGCCGGCAGGAGCCGAGCCGCCACCCGCGCCCGGAGACGCCGCAGGCCCTCCCCCACCGCCGCCAGGCAGCGCAATGGACGGCATCGCGGAGATCTTGGCTGCGAGCGCCGACAGCGCCCCGCCTGCTGCGCCGGCTGCAGTAGCGACCGCGCTGGCTCCCGTCGCCGAAGAGTTGAACCCGGCGGCAGCACTGGCCGCCGCGTCGCCCGCCTTGGTGATCTCGGGCGCCGCCGTTGCGGCTTGGCTCCCGGCTTGGCCGATGGCCTGCCCCGCCTGCTGGATCGCGGCTCCTGCACCGCCCCCCGTGGCGCCACCCGCCTCTGCGCCGGACTTCCACGTCCCGCCATCTGGCAGGCCGGGCACGGTATCGAACATGGACGGCGCCGCCGGGGCACGCTTCACGCCACCACGGCCGTACGATCCGAACCGCTCCCAGAACGAGGGCGTCGGAGCCGTGGGCAGCGTCGGCATGACCTTGCCGCCAACCGCAGTAGCGTCCGCATCGCCGAGCACGCCGAAGCGGTTGCGGGAGAAGTCCCGCGAACCGATCACTTGGTTCAGAGCCGCCGTACGCCGCATGGAGTCGAGATGCGCGTCTCGACCCGCGCCTTTGCCCGGCTCGATGCCGAAGATCGACTGCTTGATCGCGTCCCACGGGAGCGTCAGCGCACCGATCGTCAGCGCCGCGACCGTGCCTACCGCCAGGGCAGGCAGCGAAAGCGTGCCAACAGCCGCGAGGGTCAGAGCCGCGACGCCGGCCGCGGCCGTGCCGCCGACGACAGCCGCGCCGGCGCTGAACGCCGTCCCGGCCGCGACGGGGTGGTTCGTGAGGGTGTCGGCGGCCTTGCCCAGCGCGGCAGCGATCGCGTTGGCCTGCTTGACGATGTCGTCGATCGCCGGTCCGGCCAAAGCGGCGCCGGCAGCGCCTGCCTGCGTCTTGACCGCCGCTCCGACGACGTAGGGATCCTTTTTCTGGTCGGAGAGCACGTCCGCCGTGCCCTTCGTACCGGCCCAGCGCTTCTTGAACTGCTCGATCTGATCCATGTCCTGGATCATCATTGAGAAGATGTTGGCGCCGCGGCGGTTCGAGAACAGCTTGGACAGGTACTTGCCGGACGAGGCGCGCTGCGAGTCGGTCAGATCCTGGCTGAAGTCGCCGTGTGCATAGCCTTCGGGCAGCATGCCCTTCTTGACCATACGTGGGACAGCTTCCTGCTTGGCCCACTCGTAGGGATCTCGATTGTACAGTTCTTCGCTGACAATGCCACCCTTGTCGTCAATGATCCGCTTGGTCTTCTGCTTGTTCCAGTGCCACTTCATGTCGTGGCGCAGGCCCTCGTCGTACTGCGCGAGGATCGACGCATCCGTGCCGCGACCCACAACGGTGTTCTGGTAGGCGGACGCGATGTCCGTACCGGATCGCGCGCCACCCTGCTGCGAGAACAGCGCAGGCGCGATCTGCGACCAGAACCCGACGCTCAGCGCCTTTCCGGGGGAAGCGGCGGACTTGGCGGCGTTGACGTAGTCGTTCGAGCGGATGGCCTCAGGGTCGAGCTGGCGGGCGCGGACGTAGCCGTCGATCAGCTTGTTCGTGTCGTCGACCGACATGGAGCGGCCGATGATGTCGATGTAGCGGGCGAACGCCTCCATGTCCTTGCCGCCCTCTTCCGGGCCGCCCAGGGTCTGGAGCGCGACTTGTCCCTTCATGTACTCCGGCAGCACCTTCATCGCGGTGTCGTAGTTGCCGACGTTCGGGATGAGCAGGCGGCCCTGTTCGCGCACCCCGAGAGGCGAGAGGCTCGGATAGAGCCGGCTCATCTCGTTGGCCTTGACGCGGAGTGCTGCGTTCTCCTCCGGCGTGAGGCCCGCGTTCTTCGCACGTAGATCCTCGCGGCGGGCGCCGGCACCCTGGTCAACGAGGTATTCGATCGTGTTCAGGCCGCCGTAGACGCCCATGGCGCCGGCGAGGTGCGAGCCCTCGTGCTGGCCGTACTGATGGCCGCCGTGCGAGCGGCGCTGAAGGGCGGTGCCGCCGTGGCCACTTCGCCTGCGGCTGCCTCCGCCGCCAACAGTCCCGCCGCCCACACCGTGCGGCATGCTCGGGAGGTGCACGTTGGCGGCGGCTCGCTGCATCCGCTGCATCGCGGAGGTGGCCTTGTTGATCCGACCGGCCCAGCTATCGAACGAACGCGAGACGCCGCGCGCGGCCGAGCTCACACCCTGGGTCGCGGTCCGCATGTTGCGCATCTCGGCGAGCGGCCGGCCGATGGCCGTCGCCCACTTCTGCATCTCCTTGTCGAGACCGGAGGCCGGCGCCTTCAGCCCCGAGAGGCCCTGACGCATCTTGGCGACTTCGCGGTCGACGGTGCCGAGACCCTTCCGGGCATTCGCCACCTCGCGGGCGAACTTGCCCATGGACGCCGCGGCGCGGTCGATCGGAGAGGCCCAGCGCGAGACTGCCTTCTCGACACCCTTCCCGTCCTTCTCGACCCGGTCCATGGCCTTAAGGATCTTTTGCAACTCAGGCGCTAAGTTCCCACCTAGGTTGATGACGGCCTGGATGCGATACACGTCGGCCATGGCCTATCCTTGGGTGTGCTGATGAGCCGTGCGCTTGGATCTGATGGGCTGAGGATCGACGGAGCGCTCAAGCCATGACCGCCCTGATCGTCCTCGCCGTCGTCTTCATCGGCATCCCGCTGGGGATCATCATCGGCGTCAGCACCCGGATCAGCACCGGCCGGGCCATGCGCAGGGAGGCCGCGAGGATCGCGTCCCTACCCGACATGCCGAAGCCTCGCGCCGGAGCTGCCTGGGAGATCGAGCGGGCGCGCCTGATCGACAACGTGATCGCGCCGAGTTGCGGGTCCATGGGCCCCAGGCTCGTTCGGCAGACGCACATCCGGCGCAGGCTGGCGCGGATCCTCGACGGCACCGAGAACGCCTAGTTCGACCCTGAGGCCACTCTTGACGCACTGTAGTCAAAAGACTACATGCGAGACATGCCGACGATCCGCCGCCTCCCCGGTTTCGACAAGTGGCTCAACGCGCTGCGCGATGACCGGGCGGCGGCGCGCATCACGGCGCGCATCCGTCGTCTCGGCCTCGGGAACCCCGGCGACTGCAAGCCGGTCGGTGGCGATGTGCACGAGATGCGGATCGACTACGGTCCGGGCTACCGGGCCTACTTCACCAACCGCGGAGACGAGTTGGTCGTCCTGCTCTGCGGAGGGGACAAGCGGACCCAGCCCGCCGACATCGCGGAAGCCTTGCGCCTGTCCGCCACGGTGCCGAAGGCGGCTCCGAAGGTCGCAACCAAGCCGGATGACGACACGGACGACACCTCACCGCAACCGGGACGCCACCGATGACCTACGAGCGCCTTGAAGACATTCCCGCCTTTGATGCGGCCGAGTACCTCACCAACCCAAGCCGCGTCGTGGCGTACCTTGAGGCTGTCCTTGAGAAAGACGACCCCGCACTCCTATCCGAGGCCCTCGGCGACATCGCTCGATCACATGGGATGGCGGCGATCGCGAAGGAAACAGGCCGCTCGCGGGAGCAACTCTATCGGACCCTGTCCGCTCGAGGGAACCCGCAACTAGACACGCTGATGGGCGTGCTGCGGGCGCTCGGCCTACGCCTCAGCGTTCAGCCCATCGCCGCGCAGACGGCCGAAGCGGGCTGATCTTCGCCTCAGCACAGGTAGGACCGTCTGAGTAGGTTCAACTCTCGGATCCCCGAACTGCGCTCACACCTCGACAATCGGTCCCGACGTTTCGCGAGCGAGACCAACAAAGCCGTCGGCGGTGAATTGCACCCCGGCGGCTTCGAATGCTTGGCGAAGCGCGAGCAGCGTGGACGTGTTCACGGGCAGATCCGCTTCGACGCGTGTCACCGTGTTGGGCGACACGTTGGCTGCTGCCGCGACATCCCGGACTGACAACCGTAGGGCTGCTCTCGCCATGCGAGCTTGCGACCCAGTCACATAATTCTGTGTCATTGTCCCAATATCGCTCTTGCGCTTCCGTCGCATCGTTGGTACGTCATACCAACATTAAGACGGAAGGCAAAGCCGATGTCTCTCCAGCGCCGCCTCCCCTGGAACTCCGCTCTCCGGAACGTCCGCGATGACCGCGCCGCGATCCCGGTCGGTCTCCTGGCCGCGAAGGCGTCGGTCAATCTGACGGTCCGCCTGAGCCGCCGACCGCTCGTTGCAGCCGGTAAGTTCGACCGCTCTGCCATCATGCAGGCCGCCGCCAAGGCCGCTCGCCTCCATCAGGAGCGCTACGGCTGCACGTGGTCCGAGGCCATGTCGGTGGCGCTCAAGGCCGCCTGGGGCGCCGCCAAGCTCGCCCGCCACATGGCCGCGCACTGAGGTGCGATCAGTGGTTCGTCCGGCCCGCCAGATGCGCAATGACCGCAGCTCCGATCCGACGTGCGGCCTCAGGTCCCTTCTTGATCCCCGCCGCTTGGAGGTTATTGCGCGGCGGGATGCCTCGAGACGTGCCGAGCTCCTGCCAGATCGCCTTGTCGTCGTTGGAGCCGGCGACGGCCTCCTTCGGTCCGACCACCTTGCTCTCGTAGCCCTGAGCCATCGCGCCTGTCTCGCGCAGTGGGCTGTCACCAGTCGCCTTCCGGGCGACGGTCGCGGGCTTGAGCTTGGGCCAGCCGGGCTGGTAGGTGCCTGGCTGCTCGCGCGCAGCGTCACGGATCAGTTCGATCCCGTCGCCGAGGGCGCGCTTCTCGGCTGCGGGCAGCGTTGCGAGGCGCCCGCGCATGTAGGCGGTGAACGCCCCGATACTGCTGAAGGAACGGCTCACCGGGTCAATCCTGCTTGCGCCATTCCCACGAGCCGAAGTCGAAGTCGCCGCCACGGTTCAGACCGTCGGCGATCAGCATCGCCTTGCGGAAGGTCGGATCCATCCCGAAGGCTACGTCGACATCATGGATCCCGAGCCGCAGGAGCGCCACGCACTCCTGCAGGTCGAGATCCTCGGCTAGTTTTTTACGGTGGCCTTGTCGAAGGGATCGGCTTCCTCGACCGAGAAGGCTTCCTTCATGAGTTCGGTCAGGTCGTCGAAATCGTCGCCGAGGCGCTGGATCGTGAACTCGATGGTGCCGTTCGAGGTCGGCATGCCCACCGGGACATCGTCGATGGCGATGACCGAGCAGGCGACCAGGGCGTAGTTTGCGTAGAGCGCGTTGGTCACGAGCTCGGATCCGATCGCCTTGGCGGCCATCATCCGCTGGAGAGCGGACAGGCGCTGCACCGTGACCTGCCGGCCGCTCGCGAGGCGGATTACCGCGGTCTTGCCGGCGCCGGAGCGCGACAGGATCTCGGACGGGCGCGCGGGCGCGTGCGCGACGGGTGCCGCAGCCGGGGCGGAGGCGGCTCCGGCGGAGGCGGCGGGAGCGGCCACGGCCGCGGCGCCAAGCTCGCCGTCGCCGGCCTGCAGGATCTTCACGCTCGACACTATCGACCTCGTGTTTCGTCGGGGGTTGCGGATGGCCTCGACCGCCGGCGTCCGATCACGGATCGTCGCCTCGTCATTTCGACGAGAGCGAGAACACCGATGCGTCGAGGAAAACTTCTGGCTGCGGCCGCGGCCCTAGGGTTCGGGGTGGTCGGCCTTCTCGGGGTCGCGCCTGCGGGGGCGACCCCGGGCATGCTCAACGCGCGTGGGTGTCACGGGCATCCGCGTCACTGCCACTCTCCGCGAGAGTGGAGCACCAACAGCAGCGGGAGGCACTATGTGGCGGGGCATTTCAGTCACGGCCATGGCCGTAAGCATCGTCGCGCTCGTCGTCACCGCTGAGGCGGCAGAGCCGATCACGGGCCGTGCCTCCGTCACGGACGGGGACACGGTCGTGATCCGCGATACGCGGATCCGGCTGCACGGCATCGACGCGCCCGAGAGCGCGCAGCTCTGCCAGGACGCGGATGGGAAGGACTATCGCTGCGGTCAGCGGGCAGCGCTCGCGCTCTCGGACCGGATCGGGGCGTCGCCGATCACCTGCGAGCCGCGAGACACGGACCGCTACGGGCGCACCGTCGCGATCTGCCGGAAGGGCACCGAGGATCTGAACGCCTGGATGGTGGAGCAGGGCCACGCCATCGCGTTCCGCCGCTACGCCAAGGACTACGTGGGTAAGGAGGATGGCGCACGGGAGGCCAAGCGCGGGATCTGGGGCGGCACCTTCCAAGATCCTGGGACGTGGCGGCGCGAACAGCGATCGCCCGTCCGCGAGGCCCCTGCGCGCGCAGACGCGCCATCCAAGGCGGCAGCACCCGGCGAGTGCGCGATCAAGGGCAACATCAACCGGAAGGGCGAGCGGATCTTCCACATGCCCGGCACGCGGGATTACGACCGCACGGCGATCAACACGGCCGAGGGCGAGCGCTGGTTCTGCTCGGAAGCGGAGGCCGAGGGCGCCGGCTGGCGACGCCCCCGTACCTGATCAGACCACCTTGATGCGGCGACCGGCGTTCCAGTCGAGGCGCATGCTCATGGTCTTGCCGCGCTCGGCCTTGCCGCCCTCGGACAGCTTGGCCGCGCAGCCGATGTAGCGCCACTGGGTGTAGCCGCCGCCGACCTCCTGGATCGTCTCCAGGATGGTGAACTGGCGCACGGTGCCGCCGCCGTAGAAGGTCGCCTCGCGCGACGCGACCCAGTTGTCGACGTTGCTGTTCGAGCGGTCGATGTCGAACGTGCCCTCCCAGCCGTCGGGATCCTCCTCGTAGATGGTGTGGCTGTTGAGCGGACGGGAGCGGACGCTCTCGGTCTTCTCCTTCTTGTCCCAGCCGGTCTTGATCGGGATGCTGATGGTCGCGCCGGTGGCCGGATCGACGATCTCGACCTGGACGTCGTGGCCGGTGTTGAACGTGCCGAAGCTGCTCATCTCGAGCCTCAGGGAGCGCCGAGACCGCGAGGGTCGGCGGGGATGTCAGGGAGGGGCGGCAGAGTGGGCTGGCCCGCGCGCGGATGGCGCGGGCTCAGGATCAGGCGGCAGCGGCCGTGGTGGTGAAGGCGTAGCCGGCCGGCGCGTTGGCGGACTTGGTGATCTGGACGGTCTGGCCGCCCTCGACGTCGATCAGGAAGTACTCGACCACCGCGAGGTAGACGACCTTGACCGCGGCCTTCAGGTAGCCGGCGGCGATCCGCTCCACCGGGTTGTTCGACAGGTCGCAGATGACCTGGAAGTCGTCGATCATCCGGATGTCGGGCGCGGCGAGCGTACCCAGGAAGGCGTTGAGCGTTGCGGCCGCGCGGTTGCGGGTCGTGTCGTCGGCGCGGCGGGACTGCAGCTCACCGACGTACAGGCCCATGCCCTGGTTCAGGGTTTGGGCGATGAAGTTCGTCAGGCGGGTGTAGGCGACCTGATGGATGCCGACGTTGGACGAGGTGTTGCGGCCGAAGCGGTTGCCGAACACGTTTCCGCGCGGGATCGGGTTGCAGATCACTGACAGCCCGGAGGTGCCGAGCACCTGCAGTTCCGCGTCCGAGTACTTGGCGCCGGTGGCGGAGCGCTGCGTGCCGATGATGCCCTGCATCGGCTTGTTCAGCGAGGTGCGCTCGGGCGAGAGGTTGACCAGCAGCCCGACCTCAAACGCCTGGGGCGAGACGTAGCGGTTGAGACCGTTGGCCTCGTCGGCGGTGTACACCCAGTCGCCGAGCATCCGCTCCAGGGCGTAGCTGTCGATGCCGCCGGTGGTCCGCGCAGTCGAAGCGCTGGAGATGGTCTCGCCGGCCGCGCCGGTCGCGACCATCAGCACGCCCTCGTTGAGGCCGAAGGCGATCTGCGAGGCGAGCGTGGTGTCGTCGTCGCAGTCGCACAGCGCGGCCACCGAGCAGCCGACGCCGCGCAGCGCGTACATGCCCTTGCGCGGAGTCGTGTCCACACCGAGCAGCACCGTGCCGGTGATCGTGGTCGCGCCGTCCGTGCCGCCGGAGAAGGTCGTCGAACCGAGAACCGGCGTGGTCGTGCCGGCGCCCGCGGCCGCCACCACGAACTGCGAGGCACCGCGCGAGACGCCCTGGCCCGAGTTGATCGCAGCAGCGACGTTCGCCCAGAACGCGGCGCCCGTACCCGTGATGTTGTCGAACACCTCGGACCCGGCGAACGGCAGGTAGACGATGGCGCGGAACGAGTTCGGTGCCGAGCCGGTGGCGATCAGGAACTGGAGCTGGTTGCCGCCCGAGCCGGTGTACTTGGCGGTGAGGCTCAGGCAGTTCGTCTGCACCGAGGCCGTGGCCGCCGCATCCGTGCCGTCGGTGACGCGCAGGCAGGCGTAGACGCCGGCGTTGCCCTGCTTCGCGCCGACCTGGACGAAGGTGCCCATGTCGTACTTGCGGTTGAGCACCGGGCCGAAGTTCGGCTGGTAGTCGGCCGGACCCGAAACGAGAACCGCCTTGCCGACCGGGCCCCAGGAGGCCGTGCCCACGAGGCCGCCGACGTTGGTCGGGACGCCGTTGAGCAGGAGAAGCGCGGGCGGGGTGATTGTAACGTAGAGCCCCGGGACTTGCAGGGCCGCGACGTTCAACTGACCACTGGCGTAGATCCCCATGATGAGGGTCCTTCAAAAGAAAAAGGCCCGCGCGGTGGCGGGCCTTGGGTTCGGTACGGGGCTGCGTGTCTCGGTCGGCCCCAGGCGGGCCGCGGGCCGTCGCTTGGAGCGTCAGGCGTCCTTGGCGGAGGGCTTCGTCGGGGCGGGAGCCTTGGCGACCTTCTGCACGTGGCTCTGGCGCTCGTCGGCGAGGATCGCCTTGATCAGGTCGGCGTCGGTGATGCGCTCGCCGATGCCGTAGCCGGCCACGGGGGAGATCGCGACGAGATCGAAGTCCATGGGTCAGTCCTCAGAGAAAGGTCGTGACGGTGGGGGCCAGAGGGATGCTTGGCGTCGTGCTGACCTCGGCCAGGATTACCTCGCTCGCCTCGGTCGTGACGTACTGGCCGAACTCGAACCAGTGACAGATGTCGCGGCGATACAGGCCCGCGCGCTGGTCCTGATCCCAGTCGTTCGTGTGGTCGTAGACGATCCAAGCCGCCGACCCGTCGCAGAGCGGAAGGAAGCGGTTGTGACAGCCGGGCAGGTCGGCCGTATCCGCCAGACGGGCGCGCACCACCTTGCCGGCGGCAGAGCGCAGCGTAGGGGTCGGCGCCCAGATCGTCGTCATGATCTGGCGCTGGGTCCGCTCGACCTCCTTGGCGAGAGTGCGGACAGAACCGACCCGGGCCGTGATCGCCCCCGTTCCGGGGAAGGTCACGACGTTGCCACTCGCCGTCGCGGCGAGCCCCCGCGCCTGAGCAGCGGAAGCGAGCCGCTGCGCGAGGCTTGCGAGTGTATCGGCGGCCTGAACCGTCGCGAGCACCGCGGTGTCGTTGACGATCAGCGCGAGGTTCTGCGGCACGGCGGGTGCGCCGGTGATCGTGACGGACTGGCCCGAGACGGCGAGCGCCAGCGGGTATGTCGGTGGCCCGACCTCAAGCCACGTGGGCAGCGCCCGGGTCGTGGAGCGCTCAAGGTTCGGCGGCGCGAACACCGAGACGTAGACGCCCCGGTCCATCAGCGAGATCACGTCCTTGACGCCGCCGACCTCCTTGTCGAGGTCGCCCGCGAGCGGCCAGCCCGGCTTGACCTTCACGGCCATGGTGCCGAGCACGCTCGTCGTGCCCTGCCCGCCTGGGTAGAACGCGGACCAGAGCAGCGCGGTCGTCGCATCGATCACGTCGGAGAGATCGGCCACCCTATCCCCTCCGGATCTCGACCTGCCCGTCCATCTGGACGCGCATCAGGCCGTCGGCGTCGAAGCGCCAGTCGCCGGCATCGTCGCGCAGATAGGCGATGATCATCCCGGCCTCGACGTCCGCGGTGATGACGCCCTCGACGGGCGCGCCGTCGAGCAGCACCTTGAACCGCTCGGGCGGGTACGCGAGCAGTCCAGGACGGAAGCCCAGATCGTCGCGGTCGATGGAGATCCGGTTCGGGAGATCGCCGGCCATCACGCCTCCAGCCGCTCGGCGCGGATCGTCCAGCCCATCGGATGGCTGTAGTCGCTCGCGATCTGATAGCGGTTGCCCAGATCGTCGGTGATGATGTCTCGGTTCTGGATCGTGCCCGGCGGAGGCGCGACGCGCCTGGGGATCAGGAACACCCACATCCCAGCCGAGACGGCGCCGGACGGCACGTTGGCCTCCGGAATGCCCGAGCTCGCCTTGTACTGGATGGAACACTGGAGGTTCTTCGGCAGCGGCACCGTGGTCTCGGTCGCCACGTCGAGACCGCCGTAGGCCAGCGGCCCGGAAGAGCCGTCGGTATCGCGATCGCTCGCGGGCCGAGTGATGCTGATCCGGCGGGGGAACAAGAAGCTGCTCAAGGCACTCGCCCTCGCGGCCGATCCGATGCGGCTGTGGATGATCGCCGACGCTGCGGTTGACCATCTCGGCGCGCGGAACAAAGATGGAACATCGAAGTGCGGAGGTCCGCGATGTCCGATGTTGACGAGAGCACCCCGCGCGGCCTGCGCGGCCACCCGCCCGCGACCGACTTCCTGATCGTCGGCCCCGAGCACCTCCTCGGGGATGAGGGCGAGCGCGAGCGACTGACCGAGGCGATGGCCGCGGCGTTCCCCGGTCGAGAGTTCGGCCTGTCGGAGGTCGCGTTCGGCGTGGAGCCGGAACTCGATCTCATTCCGATGTGCGGCTACGTCGGCTCAGGAACGAACGATCAGATGCGCGGCATGCGCAGCCCGTTGCCTCTCGCCGAGATGGACGCGATGCGCGAGGCGCTGCGCCGGTTCAGCCAGGGCGGCCGAGGCCTGAACTGACGCTCAGACCGGCACCACGTTCTTGTACTGCGACAGCACCGCGTAGACGGACGCAGGCATCGGCACCGTGTGGGTGCCGAGTTGGGTGACGGCGCCCGCGCTGGAGTAGCGCTCCTCGTGATCGCCCGCGCGTTGCGAGACGAGATCCGAGGGACGAGACTGTGACAGGTAGCCGGCCTTCATCCATTCCAGGCAGGCCAGTTCCAGATCGGCGGGCGGGGTCTCGTACCCAGCGCGATAGGAAATCGTCACGGCCTGCGCCGCGCGCGGGAAGCGGTCGCCGACTAGGCTGACCGTCCGCCGCCCGTCGTGGACGTAGCCGGCCCCGAGCGCGTTCACGCTCTCATGGATCTGAGAGCCGAAGACCGCCAGGGCCGAGATCGCGATCACAGGGTAGTTGCGCAGTACGATGTCGGGAGTGCCCATCCCGTTGTAGCGCTCGACGAAATCGGTCGCCTGGAACGTCCGCGAGCACCACGTGGCGATGCGCTGTGAGACCGCCGTGATCGCACGCTGGAGGCCCGTGTCGTCGCTCCCGGGTGCGATCCCGAGGTAGCCGTAGGCGGCCGCGAGCGTCGTCAGGTCGTTCGCGCCGACGGGCGGTGCGGTGGGGCCGGTCGGCATCGCGATGTCTCCCGTGTCTCAGTCCGTCGCGGGCTCGGTGGCCAGCGGCCGGAAGCCGTGCGCGAGAACCGCCGCGAGATGCTCGGCACGGACGAAGAAGCGTCCCGCCGCATCCGCAACATAGGTCGCACCCGAGACGACCACGGCCGCGCTCAGGTCCTCGTGCTCGACCTCGACGAAGCCTTCGGGCGCGGGCTCGCGTGCGTCGGAGGGCGGGGTGGCCGCCGTATCGTCCGGCGCGGGCGGCTCGGACGAGCGGGGCTCGGGTGCGGGCGCGTCGGCCGGCTTTAGGGGCTCCGCGGGCTCGGCCTCGTCGGAGGCGGGCTCTTCGGAGGGGGCGGCCTCGGGCGCGGATCCGACCGGAGCATCCGGTGCGGGTTCGGGCGCGGGGTCGATGACCTGGGCGTCGTCGGCGATCTCGGTCGGATCGGTGGTCTCGGCTTCCGACACGGGGGATGCTCCTGCTTGGGCTCGACGGTTACGACGGCTCATCTCGGCCTCATGGTGCGGAGCCGGGCGGCGACGTGCCGCCCGGCCCGGAGTTCATCCGTTCGGCGAGCCGGAGCTCGCCGTCGGGATCAGCTCTTGGCGATGTTGGAGATCGTGCCCAGCGCGAACGGCGCGTAGACCGCGAGCACCTCTTCGGCGTAGACGCCGACCTGGCGCTGGCGCGTGACGATCGGCCAGTCGATCTCGTAGTAGTCCTGGCGGACCTTCACCTCGGCGACGTTCGGAACCTCGCTCGACTGGTACTGCACCGGCAGGTCGTCGGCCCAGCCGAGGATCGTGCCCGGCGGGAGCGCGGGGTGGATCTTGACCGGGATCTTGGTGCCGCCGTCCTGGCGGTACGGGTTGAAGTAGAACTCGATCGTGCCACCCGCGGTCGCGGCGATGCCGCCAGCGGCCGGGTTCTGGATGTACTGCACCAGCGGACCGGACGAGCCGTTGAGACAGACGTTGGTCAGCGAGGTGAGTTCCTGGCTGTTGACGTAGAGGACCGACGGCGAGACCTGATAGGCGTCCCACATGCCCTGGAGCATGGCGTCGACCTCGTTGCACGAGCCGCGGCCGGAACCGGTCAGCTTCGTGCCGACGCCCGCCGTGCCGGTGCCGAGCACCTTGGCGTAGGCGTTGCCGCCGGCCGCCGCCTTGAAGGCGGTGGTCAGCAGGCCGTCGAAGGCCAGCGAGTTGGTCGAGAAGTCGCCGGTGACGGCGGAGGCGGGCTGGCTGTTGGTGACCAGCGCGTTGGACAGGGCCACCGAGTTGATCGAGGTGATCGCCTGCAGCGTCTCGGAGCCCGCCGGGCCGGCGAACCACGCGTAGCCCATCGCGCCCAGGATCGCCGGGACGGTGGCGGACAGGATGTTGCCGCCCGAGACCGCGATGGTGGCGTTGGTCGACTTGTTGGAGCAGCCGCCGTTCAGCGTGAAGGTCTTGCCGTCGGCGCCGGTGATGGTCTTGCTGGTCGGGACGCCGTTGGCGAGGGAGGCTCCGCGCATGCCCTCGAAGGTCAGGGCGACCACGATGACCGAGACGGTCGCCGGGGCGATGTTGCCGGTGGAGCCGGCCACCGACAGGACGGGCGCCTGGGGCGTGCCGAGCTGCATGGTGGCGTTGCCGCCGACGAGCGCGTTCTCCTCCTTGAGCATCGTCTTCTGGAGCATCCGCATGGTCATGCGGGCCTTGACGTCCTCGAAGCCGCGGCCGGCGTTGATCGCCTCGAAGGACGCGCCGTCCTCCTCGCCGATCGTGACGTAGCTGGCCGCCTTGTTGGAGGTGGCGTAGCTCATCTGACCGGAGCGCTGGCCTTCCGGCACCCAGCCCATGGCGTCCCAGCCCGAGCCGCGAATGGCGTCGATCTGCTTCCAGTTGGTCGCCACGCCGACGCCGCCGCCGACGCGCGGCAGCCGGTTCCGGATCGGGGTGAGGACCGGGTAGAGGTTCTTGGCCGGGGCCTGGAGGTCGTAGGCGACGAGACCGGTCTGGGTCGTGATCGACTTGGCGAGCTCGTCGGCCGGCATGCCGGCGGCCATCAGGATCGAGCGGGCGATGTCCTCGCTCGGGGCAGCGAAGGCGGACTTGATCAGGTCTTCGGGGGTCTGGGTCGTCATGTGCGTTCGGTCCTCAAACGACACGAAAAAGCCGCCTCGGTGGGCGGCTTCGCGCGGTCGGCCCGGCTCGGCCGGGATGCTTGGCGTTCGGGGCTGGGGAGGCGATCAGACCTGCGAGATCATGATCGGCCGGGCGTGCGCGGCCTTGGTGAGGAGCAGGAAGCGCTCCTCCTCCGGCATCGCGTCGAGGGCCTTCCTGACGTCGTCGTTCGTCAGGGCGGTCGCGGCCGCGGGGGCGGCCGTCGAGCCGGCGGCGTCCTGCTCCTTGGAGACAGGCGTCGCCTCGGCCGCCTTCGCGAACGTCCCGGCCGTCTTGGCCGGAGCGGGCTCGGCGGCGAGCTTGGCGAGACCCTTGGCCAGGGTCTCGACGCGGTCGGCGAGCGCGGCCGCAGCGGCGTCGCGCTCGGCAGCCTTGGCGAGCAGGTCGTCTCGCTCGGCCGAGACCTTGGCGAGGGTGTCGGCGTCGGCGGCCTTGGACAACGCCTCGGCGGCAGCGGCCTTCTGGGCCATCACCTCGGCGACGAGCTCATCGATCTCCTCGGAGGCCATCTCCTTGAACAGGGCGGCGCCGGAGACGAGCCACGCCCGCAGCTTGGCGGGCACGGGGGAATTGTCGCCCTCGTAATCGGCCTCGCAGGTGCAGGACGAGACGATGGAGGCGATGGAGGAGATCACGTCCGCGAAGCGCTGGACGGTGTACATCCCCTTGGCGAGATCGTCGGCACCAGCGGCCTTGGCGACGCTCGCCTCCAGGGCGGAGAGAGCGGCGGCGGCGCGGGCCAGCGGGTCGGCGACCTGCTCGGGCACCGCAGCCTCACCATCGGCCTTGGCGACGGGCTCCGTGACCTCGCCGGTGGAGGCTGCAGCCTCACCCTCGGCCGCCGGAGCCTCGGCCTGCGCCGGCTCCTCCGCCACCGCGGCGGTGGCTTCGGCAGCGACCGGCTCGCTTGCGGTCGGCGCGGGGGCCGGGGCCTCGACGGCAGGCACGACGGGCGTGACGTCCGCCGCAGCGGTCTCGGTGGCCGGCTCGGCCTGGGGCTCCGCGGCGGGGGTGGCTTCCGTCATAGGTTCGTCCTCTGCTCCGTCGGCCTTCCAGACGTCGAAGACCGCCTCCGGACAGGAGGGCCGATCGACGAGACTGATCTCGTTGAGCCGGATCTTGGTGATGAGCTTGCGGTTGGCGGCATCGCGCTCGAGGACCTTCCCCCCGATGCTGAAGCCCTTGTAGGTCCCACTGCGGATCTTCAGGATCGCAACGGGGTCGACGACGGTCGCGGAGATCGTCGTCATGGCCGTGGTCTCGTCGACTTCGGCCGTGTCGACGGTGCCGGCGGCGGAGAGCTGATGCATCTCGCGCAGGTTGCCGGAGCCGTGAGCGAAGAAGTCGGGCAGTGCCGCCTTGATCGCCGACGCCTTCACGACCTCGCCGGCCGCGTCGGTCGCCTCGGAGGAGGCGACGCCGGACACGGTCATCGTGCCGTCGTCGTTCTCATCCGCCTTGGAGAGGGCGCAGAAGAAGCGCATCAGTCCGCCTCGTCGATCACCCCATCAGCGGGGTCGTCCGCGTCATCGCCGCCGTCCGGCGGCGGATCGGTCTCGGCGCCCGGCGCCGGAGCCTTGGTCGCACGGTCCGCGACCTCTTGAGCCGCGGCCACGGCCGCATCGTTGGCCTCAAGGTCGATAGCGCCGGTCGTGAGGTAGATCCGCGGCGTGTCCCCGCCCGGCACCGGTGGCTGCCCGCGGCGCTCGCGCACCTCGTTGATCCGCTCGGAGCCGTTGCGCAGGTTCCTGTCGTCGATCTCGGCCTGGACCTTGGGGTCGACGTCGCGCGCGGTCTCCCAGGCGAACTCAAGGTCGGGGTGCCCGAGGTCGTCCTGGATGATCCCGTCGAACAGGCGCTTGGCCCAGAGCAGCAGCGGGGCGAGGCCCTGCTGCTCGCTCTGTTCCGCGTCGTTCTCGGACGTGGCGCGGTTCATCTGCTTGACGAACGGCGTCGGCGGCAGGGAGAACGCGAACATGACGATGCGGGCGAGCCACTCGTCGAACTCGTCCTTGATCGGCGCGTCCTTGAAGGCCGTATACTTGGTGTCCTTCGGGACCCAGAGCTGCTTGGAGCGCTCGCCGGTCTGACCGGTGAGCTTGGCATCCATCCAGCCCTGCCAGTCCTTGATCTGCTCCGGCGTCCAGCCCTCGGGCGCGCTGAGCAAGCCGGCCGGCGTGTTGCCCTCGGTGAAGTAGGCGAGCTGCGTGGCCTGCCGCCGCATCGCCGTGGTCAGCGTGACGACGACCTGCTCGACCGGGCCGTAGCCGTAGAGGTGGTTGGAGCGCGGGTTGCGCGGCGTGTAGATCAGGTCGTCCGTGGTCAGGTCGGCCCAGGGGATCCCCTTGATGACCTGCTGGTACGCCGGCAGCGGCGCCGTGGGGCGCCGTCCGCGCTCGTCGACCAGAACCTTGATCGTCCCGCCGTCGACCACCTCGTAGCCGATGACGCCGCCGCCACGGTTGCGCCGCCGCTCGATCGCCGGTGCGTCGAGGACCAGCAGATCCTCCAGAAGGATGCGCAGCCACGTCGCGAACGGCGTGACGCCGTCGGGGCGCCGCAGCAGCTTTTCCACCACGCGGATCCGCGTGTCGCGGTCATGCGGGCGGCCGCGCAGCGCGCCTTTCCGGGGGCGCACCGCCCAGTCGAGGCGCTCGACCTGATCCTTGCGGGTCTCGATCGCGAGACGAACGAGCTCGACGTTGGCGAAGGCCCGCAGTTGCGGGAAGCCGAACGGCTCGTAGCTCCGCGCCGCAGTCTGCGTGTTGACCGAGACCGGGAAGTCGAGCCCGCGGATAGGCTGCGCCGGCGCGATCGGCGCGAGAGGCACGCCCGGCGAATAGGCGGACCACGCGCCCGAGAACGCGCCCGTCATCGAACTGACGAGTGAGGAGCGTGTCCCTCCGTATGGGGGCATCGGGGCTTCCTGTTGCTCAGGCGCCGAGCGACGCCTTCATGGCTTCGAGGGAGCCGGGGGCGTGGACGGGGCCGGTCGCTTCCGGTGGTGGCTCTGGCTCGGGGACCGGCGCGGTGGCAGCCTGCTGACGTGCGAGATCGAAGAGCGCGCGGCCCGCCATGGGGCTCAGGAACGCGTTGAAGGCTCGGGCCGTGGAGTCGGCGTCGTCGTCGTGGACAGCCTCGGGGAAGGCTTCCAGGGCCGTGAACCACGTCTCGTTCCAGGGGCCCCGCAGCACCGAGACGTTGCCGGCCTGGGCCTGCGCCGAGAACGGTCCGAACCGGGTGATCTTCGGCCCGGTCTCGGGGGTCGCGCGCGCGTTGAAGCCGGACAGGAGCCGGATCAGCGCCTGGGCCTGCGACTTGCCGGCCTGACCCGGATCCTGCGGCAGCGCCACCTCGACCTGAGCCGTGTCCTCGCTCGCCGTGTTGGCGATGAACGCCTCGACCTGTGCGGGGGTGCCGCGGGTCTGTCGGTTGTCGAGCACCCAGTAGCGGCCGTCGGGCGAGCGGCCGATCTTCGTGCCCGAGGTCCAGTCCGGATCGTTGCCTTCGGTCTTCGGCGTCGCCGCCAAGTCCCAGCCGCGCACGATCTGCATGTCGCTCGGCACGGCATCCACGATCGGACACCAGCCGCGCTGAAAGTAGAGGCCGGCCGCGGGCCGGATCCGCCAGTTCCCGCCCAGCAGCCGCTCACGGTCCACCGTGGGCAGCGCGAGCAGGTTGGCCATGTAGCCGGGGTCCGCCGCCATGAGCGCGGCGTTGTCGGTCAGCTTGGCCGGGACGAACGTGACGGACTTGGCCGGGATATCCGGGTGGGTCTGCGCCAGTTCTTCTGGGCTGTCGCCCCAGATCAGCGCGTCGTTGACCCGGACGAACCAGCGAAGCACGCCGGCGCGCTCGGGGATCGGTAGACCGGACAGGTCGTCGATCCACCACGCGATGAACCGGGCGACCCAGCTATCGGCATCCGGGTTGCACGTGCCGCGCACGTACGGTCGGACGCCGCACATGGAGCGGTTGCGCGAGAGCAGATACCAGAACTGCTTCTCGCTGAAGTGCGTAAGCTCGTCGAAGCACAGGAGCGGGATCTGGGAGCCCTGGTAGCCGAGCGCCGTCTTGTCGTGCTCCAGGTGCGCGAAGGTGACCGACGCGCCGCTGGGGAAGCGCCACCAGAGATCGTGCTCCTTCGGCTCAGCGTTGAGCAGCGGGTAGAGCCGAGCGCTCTCGTCCCAGAGGCCGCCCTCGTTGCGGATCTGGACCGTGGTCCGCCGGAAGAACACCGCGCCGAAGGCCGGGTTGTGGACGTGCCGGAGCGGCTCCATCAGGAGCGCCCAGGTCTTCCCGCCGCCCGCGCCGCCGCCATAGATGGCGATATCCGCGGCCGACGAAAGGAACGACATCTGAGGACCGGCTTGGGGCCGGATGATGCCTCTACTTGTCTCGGCCATTGTCGGGCAGCGCGAAGATCGCGACCGTGGGCGTCACAGGAACGTCCTTGCCCTCGGTGTCGGTGAGCGCCTTGCGCTCGATGAACATGCCGAGGTGCTTGGCGATGTTGTCCCAGGCCTTGGCCCGGTCCTCCATCTGGATCTCGAAGCCGTCCTTGGACCGCTTCACTCCCCGATAGAGGAGCTTCTCAGGGCCGGTCAGCTTGCGCGTGTCGAGCGCGTGCATGCGCCCGACGCCCTCACCCTGGCACTCGGGACAGTCTGGGTTGGGGTCGCGCTTGTGGTTGAAGCCGGTGCCGCCCTGCGGGTCGAGCTCCTTGCCGACGCCGCCCGGTTCCTTGGCTAGCTCGCGCTGAGCGTTGCTGAACTCGACCGCCGTGAACTGGTAGAGGTGATCCTTGCCCCAGCAGTGCCGGCAGTTCACCTGACGCCACTGGACGAGCTTGTTCGGCTCGGCGCGACCGAGGTCGTACCAGTATCGGAGCACCTCATCCGCGGTGACCTTCGTCCGCTCGGACCGTGCGGCCTGCGCAGTCGCGATTGCCTCCGCGATCTCAGGTTTGCTCAGGTTCTCGTTACCGATGGAATACGCCGTCGCCTCGCTGTACCCGGCGCGGATCGCGGCCTGGGTGGCGTTCAGATCGACGAGGTACTCCTCGACAAACCTCTGCTGCTTGTCGGTCAGGGCCATGACGCGCTCGGGAGAAGACTAGCGGGGGAGTTTCGGTCTTCTGTCGGCCCCTTGCCACGCTTACAGAAGTCGTGCGTTATCCCGCCACTGGGGCAAATCACACGCTCGACTTCTGAGGTTCGGTCATGGATGCGACGGCTCGCGCCGGAGACTTCTGTTCGGGGGACGATGCTTGCGGCGATCAAGGCGAGCCAAGCTCGACGTGGTCACTAGAGCCGGAGGCTGTGACGCAAGCGGTACGTGGGCTGGCCGGCTCCGATCCGGCGGCGATCAAGCTCGCCGTCCAGATCTACACCCTTGGCTTCAGGGACGGGCAGTCACAGCCCAGCGCTCCGTCGGTGCCGTCACGTCCGCCCCGCGTGAAGAAGCAGGACATCGTCGCCGATCTGCTCCGCCGCCCTCAGGGGTGCATGACCTGGGAGATCCTGGAGGCGACCGGCTGGCCGACCGTGAACATCAAGCGGTTCGCGAGAGCGGCGGGCCTGGATGTCCGCAAGGAACGGGTGGCGGGCAACTGCTACCGGTTCTTCGGCATCCCGGCCGATCAGGCTGCGAGAGCGAGCGCGGCCTGAGCCGGCTGCGCCGGAAGGATGCGAGCTCGCGCCGTGCCGAAATGCTTTGCGTCCCGCTCGATACCGATGAAGCGTCGTCCGAGCCGCACGCACGAGACGCCCGCAGTACCTGACCCCATGGTCGGGTCCAAGATCAGGGCGCCGGGGTCCGTGTACGTGCGGAGCAGGTAATCCGTGAGGGCGGTCGGCTTTTGACTTGGGTGGACGCGCCCCTCCGTTCCGCGGCAGTCCGCCTTGATGGCGATCAGATCCTGCGGGTAGCGGAGGCCGTCGGAGCAGTCGGTCTCGATGGGTCGCGAGAGCTTGTAGACGTTGCCGCTACCGCCATGGCTGGAACGGTAGGGCTCGCCCTGGACCATCTGCGGGCGGTAGCGATGCGGGCCCGGCGAGAACACGAGGATGTCCTCGGTCACTCGCAGCGGCTGCCGCTTCGCGTTGAAGTGACCCGACATGCGGTTCACCTTGTTCCAGACCCAACGGTAGCGATACCAGTCGAGCTTGGAGACGGTAAGCAGCGCCGAGAACGCCCCCGAGGCTGTGAGCACCACGACGCCGTCGGGCTTCAGCACATGTTCGATGGCGGCCCAGAGCGGGTCGAACGGGATGATCACGTCCCAGGGGCACCGCGTGGACCCATAGGGCAGGTCCGCGATGACCGCGTCGACCGAGCTTGGCTCAAGCGTCGGCATCACCGCGAGGCAATCGCCGTGGATGAGGGTGGTGTCCTGCATCCAGGCCAATTAGGCTCGCGAGGAAAGGAATGCTGGCGCCCCCGCCCGTACATCTCGGGCCGATCGGCCCGGCGCGCATGACGGGAGCGCCCAAGGCCAGACACGAAAAAACCCCGGACGGAAACCGCCGGGGTCAAAACGCATCTGCGCACTTGGTCGTATACGTCAACCGATAGCCGGAAGCTAGAGGGCTGACCGTCGCGGCTCAGGATTTTTGGGCCGCTGGCTTGCCCGTCTCGGGGTCGATCTCGACCATCTGGCCGGTCCGAGGGTTCAGGATCTTCATGCGCGGTTCTCCGCAGATGCGTCGGCCGGGATGTGGCGCGTGACGGCGGAGCCGACCTTGCGTCCGTCGAGCAGGACGTTCGTGCGGACGACGCTGCCACCCGCAGGCTCCGAGATGAACAACGCGCCCGCGCCGTAGGAGAGCACGGCGACGATCACGGGGGCGAGGAAGTAGGCGAGCATCGCGCCGTCGGGCGTCTCGTGACGGAGGTATGCCTCGAGCGGGGCTGCGAGGAGCGGAGAGGCGAGACCGCCCGCGACCAGCGCGAGCAGGATGCGGACGTGGACCATGACGGGTTCCGGGTCAGGAGAGGCGGGGTGCGCGCGCCAGAAGTGCGCGGGCGACGCGGTAAAGCCAGGGCCGGAGCATCAGGCCACCGAGACCGAGACGATCGGCCAGGGGATCTGGTGGACCATCCGAGGCAGCGGGCTCTTGGGCGGCTCGGGTGTTTCCTCGACAACGAGATCCCAGCCGAGCGCCGTGACGAGCTCGACGTAGCGCGACACCGGCAGGTAGCCGGCCTCGCACAGCGCCTTGATCTGCGGGCGATCCACGGGGTCGAGACCGACCTCGGCTGGACGAAGATCGGAGAACTGGGCGGCGGTCATCGCGCCGCTCTCAGTGTCGCGGCGCGTGCGCGGTCAGCGCGGGGTAGAACTCCCCGCACCACTCACGGCCGGCGGTGATCGGCCAGAACGCCACGTCGCTGTCCTCGGCGATGCCGGGGGCGAAGCGTCGGCACGTGCCGGCCTGCGCGTTCTCCGCGCGATAGAACCGGCAGTCGGCGCAGGTCTCGGTGCAGCCGTCGGCGGCGACCAGGTCCTCCGGGCGGATCGGTGACACGGTGGACGGGCCGGACGGCATACCCATGCCGGCGGGGATCTCACCTTCGGCGTAGACGGCCCGCGGCTCGGGGGCGTCGTGCTCGGGCCAAGATTGGCGGACGGGCGCGAACGACGCCGTCGCCAGATGCGCCATCGTGACGGCGCCCTGGAGCCAGAGACCGACGAGGCTGTCGATGAAGTCGGGGCGCGGCGCGGGAGTGAAAGGCGGCTTGATCACGGGCGAGCGTCTCCCTCGGCGCTCACCACATGGCGGCGCGTGCAGATGGTCTTCCGGTAGGTGCCGGGCTGGATCGGGCCGAAGGCTTGAACGGCCATCAGCTCGGCGAAGTGGTTGCATTCGGTGCCGGCAGGGACGGCTTGCACCGCCACGTCGAGCGCATTCTCGCGTGTGCAGTCCGGGCCGGCGATGGATAGCGCGCAGACGAGCGCGACGGCGAGGAACTGGGTCATCGGCGTGGCCCCTGTTCGCCATGCACGGCATGACAGGCGAGAAAGACGAGGATCACGAGCGCGGCGAAGAGGAGCTTCGCTGTCGTGGGTGAGGCGCAGACGATCTCGACAGCCTGCGCCGATGCGCTTGGCTCAGCGATGAGCGCCGCGCCGGGGAGCTCAAACTCAGGCACTGGGCAGACCCTCGACGGGGCGACACCGCACCGAGACCGAGAACCGGCCCTTGGGCAGGCCGAGCGCGTCCGGCGGCATGTCGGCGGCACCGCGCTCCAGGTTCTCCGCCCGGACTTGGCAGGCGTAGCGGTTCCGCCAGAGCGCGGGCGATGGCGGGAACGCGGCGCATCGGGCGGGGCCTTGGCAGGCGCGAGCTTCGATCTGCCAGCCGATGATGTCCGCGCGCGCCGAGCGCATTGAGGCGTCGATCACCAGCGACAGCAGCGCCATGGCGAAGCCGAGCGGGAGCAGCCCGCGCAGCCAACGCGAGGCGAGGAGCGTCCGGAGCATGGGGGATCTCGTGAGAGGGAGGTGCGCCCGATGCCCCGGCGCGGGGGTGGTTCAGGCGGCGCGGCGTCCGCGGCCCGGCGTCCAGTGCTGACGGCGATCCGGACGGCGCTGGTCGGGCTGGCGCGCGTCGGTGCGTGGCGCGGTCTCTCGGTCGGCGGCGCGCGCAGCGGCGCGGTCCCGGCCGTAGTCGTAGCCGGCGAGGTAGGTGGTCCGGTCAATCTCCGGCGCGAGCGGCACGACGCGCGCGCGCTTGCGCTCCCCGCGCCAGAGGCCGAGGTTCCAGGCGTTCTCGATGTCCATGCGGGGACCTTCAGTGCAGAGGGCGGTAGGCGGGTCGCTTGCGGGGCTCGGGCTCAGGCGGGAGCACGAGGATCGCGGGCAGCGGCGGCTTGGGCGGGGAGCCGGAGGGCGGAGCGGCCGGCGCCGCGAGGACGACGGCGCCGACCAGCGCCATCGCGGCGTGCGGGATCTCGGCGAGCCTCATCGGTACGCGTATCCGATGATCGGACGATCCGCATCACCGACCCGCGCTGCGGCGTAGACGGAGAGCGGCTCATGGCCGGTCAGCGCGGTGCCCGGCTCGAACAGGTAGATCCCCGGCGGGATGCCGGCATCCGCGTCGGTCTGAGGATCGGGCTCGGAGGTAGCGCTCGGCACGGCGAGCCAGCCGAACCAGCGCTTGAGGAAGGCGAGCATCAGCGGCGTGTCCCGGAAGCTGCGAGAGGACGGGTCGGATCCGGCGCGGCCGGGCGGTTGCAGATGTTTCCAGCCGCGGTCGAGAGCTCAGCCCGTCGGGCGCGACGGTGGCGCAGGTACGCGCCCCATCCGATGTCGATGACCGTCTGGCCGGCGATCTCGTCGGCCTCTGCCGCGGTCTGCCGGTCGTGGTCGATGATCGCGCGGGCGAGAGCACCCTGCGTCGCGTACTGTGCCGGGGTCATCAGTGGAGGCTTCGCGTCACGAGGGCGATGAAGTCGATCAGGGCCAGACCGAGGAGGATGCCGAGCCCCATTCCCGCGCTGATCATCAGCGCGCGGTCCTTCGGGTGGCTCACAGGGCCGAGACCTGCAGGTCGATCAGACCGAGCATCCACGCGGACCAGAACGCCACGGCGAGCGCGGCGAGGTACGCGCTGACGCAGGGAAGCGCCGGGCCGTCCTTCGCGACGGCGACGAGGATCGCGCCGAGGGCGACCACGCCCGACAGGAGCAGGAGCGGGTAGAGGGCGAGATGCATCTCAGAGCCTCCATGCGCCACCGAGCGCGCGCAGGTACGTGCGCTGCGCGAGCGTGAAGGGGTCCCGGTAGACGGGCAGCGAGAGGCCGGTCAGGAACGGGGCCTCGTCGTGCTCGGCTGGGGCGACGATGAAGCGGGTCGCGTTGTGAACGCCGAGACCGCGCTTGCGCAGGACGAGATCCCGCAGGGGCGCGAGCACGGTTCGCGAGTGCACGAAGATGACGGCGCCGTCCTCGGGCAGTCCGAGCACCAGGGCGAGCGTGCGCTCGGCCAGCACCCTCTCCTCATCCGAGAGAGGGGCGGCTTCGATCCGGTCGATGTCCTGCATGGCGTCAGACCTTGATGCCAGCATCGCGCAGGGCATCGCGCAGGATGTCGAAGTGCTCGTCAGTGCCACCCATCACTCGGGCGCGCAGGCTGCCGACGCGGAGGATGAGGTCGGGAGTGAGGCTGGCCGTGCACGCTTCGACAGCGCGCAGCATGTCGAGCAGCGCGGCGCGCTGGGACTGGGTCATCGCGGTTCTCAGGAGGGAGGAAGCCGACGCGCGCCGTCGGTGGGCGGCCTGATCAGGCGGCGCGGAGGTCCGCAGCGAGTGCGCGGCGGCGCGCCCGGGAGAAGCCGTGCCCCGGCGCGCGCAGCACCGGCAGCTTGTTCGTGAGACGCGCGTGCGTCTCCAACTCCAGCGCTTTCGGCGCCGAGGCGACGATGAACCAGAAGCGGTCGGCTTCGGTCGGCCGAGCGGCCACGATCATGCCAGACAGGATCAGCCGCAGCGGATCGTCGGCGACGACGATGACGGCGCCGTTCCGCGGCAGGGAAGCGACGAAGACCGAGGCGGCCTGCTGATAGACGGATGGGGCGGATCCGGACATCAGGCGGCCTGGATCTCGACGCGCTGGCCGGGCATCGCCCGACGCTGCGTCCGCGCGACGCTTGGCAGGGCCGCTTCTGCGGCTACGCGGCTGACGTGCCGCTCCTGCCGGATCTCAGAGCTTCCGGTGTGGAGGACGATGCACCAGGGCTCCTGACCGGGTGCGGGGAGGTGTTCGATGGCGAGGCGCATCAGGGCAGATCCCCCGGGACGCCTTCGCTCGCCACTAGATCGGCCAGCTTGGTCGCAACGCGCCTCATGTCCGGCAGCGCCGCGCGCGCATCATCCAGGGACAGGAACTCGTTGCGGACCAGGGCTCCAGCGAGCGAGACCTTGACGACGATGGTTGTGCCGTCGTGGGTGATGGTGATTGCCGGACGAGGCTGTGTCGCCGCTGGAGCCGCGAGCGGATGGCGCTTGGCAGTCGAGGCTGGATGGATGAACATCACGCAGCTTCCTTCTCGGCAGAGCGCAATAGGATCGCCCGCACCTCGCGGACGAAGGCAGCGAGACCCGCGTCGGCGGCGTCCTGCGAGGGGAAGACCCGGTTCAGGCCGCCGCCGCAGTTGAGCGGCAGGGGCGCGTAGAGCCGGCATGGCCAGTGACGGTTCCACGGCTCGTAGAGGCTGTGGACCACGATTGTCAGGCCATCGCGCTGCTCAACCTCCGGCCGATGCCACGGTCCGCGGTCGTTCGCCGGAGCATCCGCCAGCGGCGCGAGCGTCACGGTGGCGAAGAGCGGAACGGCGGGGTCGGCAATCGGCGCCGTCTCCTCCCAGCACGGGTTCCTCGGAACCGAGCGGAGGACAGGCCTGGGCTCGGGTTCGGGCCGCGGCGCTGGCGGAGCGTCGGGGGTCGAAGCCGCTGGCCGCGTGCGCTTGCGCCACCCTTCTGCCGCTTGCGGGTTCCACCAGCCCCCTTGCGCGTTGAGCTCAAGCGCTCCCTGCCAGAAGCCGGGGCTGGACTTCGGCTCGTAGCCAGGCGTGAGGAACACGCGGCTGTGCAGGCGGCCGCCGGCGGCCACGAACTCGGACATCGTGTCCGTGCCGATCGACACCTTGGTCGCGTCCAGCACGGCCGTTCCGCGATGCTGGAGGATCAGGTCGCTGATCTCCGCACGCTCACGGGGCGAGCTCACGAGAACGACAGCTCCGCTCGGCGGCAGCGCCGCGACCAGCTTGATCAGGTCGGCGAGGCGGTTCAGATCGGGCTGCTCCGTCTCTCGCAGGAGGCCGAGATAGATGGTGCCGTGCATGGTGGATGGCTCGCTCGGGATCGGTCAGGCGAAGTGGGTGGGAAGCGCCTCGTGGTAGGCGACCGACACGAAGCCGAGCGCGAACGCGATCACGAGAAGGCTGAGGAGGAAGCGGGTGCAGGTCTGCGCCTGCGGGGTCTGGCACGGCATCGGGCAAGCCTCATCGGCCGCACGCGAGAGTTGCGCGCGGGGTAGCGCCGAGCGCCTCGGGCGAGACGCGCTGATCGTGGAAGGGTGGATCCAGCCGGGGCGCCCACGCCCGGATCTCTTCGCGCCGGGATTGCCGGGTCGCTACTCTCCCGCGCGCCCTGTGCCTCGCGGCTCGGCGTTCACGGGGTGACGGGAGGCCGTTCCGTCCTCTGGATCCAGGATCGTCGCCTGCCCCGCGCTCCGGATGAGTATGCCGCACGCGTGGCGGCCGAGACCGGGCATCTGTTCGGGGCTGGAGGAGACGATCCGTCTTATGCGGCTCAAGAGCGAGCCGAACTCAAAGCTGCTATGCTGATCCATCACTGATGGACGAGGGTTTTCGATGGACGACATCAAGGATTTGCTGGAGGCGTCGCGCGCGCTCTCAGAGACATTCCGAGCCCGTGGGCTCTCAGCACCGACGGTTCACATGTCCCAGGCAGAGTTCGGGATGCTCGCCCGTGCTGCCGAGCGACACATGACCCAGCACGCGACCAAACTGGACGGCATCGGCCCGCATCGAATGATGATCCACGGGGTGACGTACCGGTTCGATCCATCCGAGGGCTAGGACGCTACAGGAAGAGCTTCCCGACGGACGTGTTCAGGAGATCGCCCTCCTCCATGTAGCCCATCGTGGTCTCGAGCTTGGAGTGCCTCATCGCCTCCGCGGTCTTGCGCAGGTCGGCGCCCTCGTCGCCCGCCGTCGTCGCGAACCCGCGTCGCGGCGAGTGACCCGAGAACTCGGTCGGGTCGAGACCGGCGGCGGCGCACCGCGCCTTGAACATGCGCACGAAGCTCTCGGTGTCGATGCGCCGCTCGGTGACCCGATCGCCCTTGAGGATGGCTCGGAACAGGGGCCCCTCCCCGGTGATCCGATCCCCATCCATCAAGCCCGCGGCCTTCAGATAGGCGCGGACCGCCTCCGGGATCTTGAGCTTGCCGTCCGGGATGGCGAGCTTGGCGCCCTTCCCGGCCTGGTCGGTCTTGCTCTTGGCGAGGCTGATCATCAGCCCGCGCCGCTTGAACTCGATGTCGGCCAGATCCAGCGCCACGAGCTCCGACCGCCGCAGCGCCGCGCCGAAGCACACGAGGATCATCGCGCGATCGCGCGCCGACTTCACGTCGTCGCCGCGGATTTTCCGGACCACCTTGGCGGTCAGGTCGACGGTCAGCGCCTTCTTCTTCGCGGGCTTGGTGCCGAGCGTGTTGCGCACGCCGGCGAGCGTCGCCCGGACGATCTCACGGGAGCAGGGGTTGTCCTGTCCCGCCGCGCGGTAGTGGAACGCGATCGCCGCACACCGCCGCTCGATCGTCGAAGCCTTCAGCTTCGCCTGGACCAGCGCCGCGAGGTAGCGGGCGACGTGCCGTGGCTCGACCGGGTGGGCGAGGCCCTGTTCCGCGACCCAGGCCGTGAAGTGCGCGAAGTCGAACCGGTAGGCGCGGAGCGTGGCGGGTGATTTTGAGGCGCGCGCGAGTTCGAGCGCGGCCCGATCCAGCTCGTCATTTTGGCAGTGAACCGGGACCCCGTTTTGTACAGGGATAAGTGCGGTTTCGGGCATGCCCCGAAAATCCCCCGTTTGGGTGCGGGTAAGGGAAATTATCCGACCCTATCGTAGAGCGTGGCCGAGAGGCCGTCTGGCGGTTTTCGGAGAAGACCGAACGGCCCCCTCCCCCGCTGTGCGGGGCATGCGGACGGATCGGGGCGGTTCAGGCCGCCGGATAAGTGCCGAAACCGGGCTACGCAGCGACGCCGCGCGGGGCCTCAAAGCGCCCGCGCCCGTACCACCATTCGTGGAGAATGAGCCGCTGATCCGGCGTCACAGCCTGGAGCAGCCGGGCGATGTTCGCGCCGGCGTGATCACCGCGCTCCTTCGCCCATCCCAAGCAGAGGTCGACATCGGCGTCGTCCACGTTGCCATCGTCCAACACGATGTGCAGCGCGCCCCACGTGACATTGTCCACGTAATACGCGTGCAGTTCGGGCATCGCCGCGACGAGCCGAGGATCCATGTCGGCGGGGGTCGCCTCGGGCACCGAGAAGGGCAGCGCGGCTCGGCCGCGGCGGCTGGCAGCTTCCCGCAGGATGGCGTTCCCCGCAGGCGTGAGGCCGGTCAGCGTGACCGACATCGAACAGGGTGTGTCCCCAGGGCCGACGCTGACGCCGATGTCGCTCAGCGGCAGATGGCCCACGTCCTTCAGCCCTGAGAGGAAGCGATCGCAGGTGGCGCGGATCGAGATGTCCCCGACGGGCGCAAGGACGATGGGGTCGCCCTGGTCGTTGGGCCGGTCGAGCACGACCTGAAAATCCGCGATCCCGACCATTCTAGTCCTCCAAGTCGCGCAGCGCGTCGCCTAGCGCACCGATCAAAGCACGCACCCGCCCGGCCGTCATCTCGACACAGGTCTCGGCCGCACCGTCATCCGCCATGATCAGGACAGATCGAGCACTCGGGTCGCTCGCGACGCGGATCTCCGCGTCACCATGAGCGATGACGGCCTCGGCGCTCATGCCGCGGCCTTGAGCCCGAGCTTGCCGGCGATGCGGCGCGTCGGGTTCCTGATCTCGACGCGACCGATCGCGTGCTCGCCGCCAGCCTTGAAGATGCTGGCCGGATCGATGCGGCCGCGATCCATCGGATCGGGGCGCTTCATCACGTCGGCGCAGCGGCGGTTCATGCGTGCGGCGAGAGCCGACGCGTCGTTCCCCTGGAGGGTCGATACCTCAGCCGCGAACGCGCGCAGTTCGGCGACGAAGTCGAAGCGCTGCTTAAGGGCGCACATGGGCTAGGCTTCCGGGTTGCCGCATAGGTCAGGGTTCCACGTGTTCAGGTATGGCGCGAGCCGGACCCAAGGTCGGCCAGGGACAGGACGGCGGGAGGCGATGCACCGTCCGTGATCCGTCGTCGGCGCAGCCGGCGGCTCGCCCCGGGCCTGGAGGCTCGGCGGGGGTACGGCGCACGGGGCATTCCGATGAGTGCTCGAGGGTTTTACGAGCGTCCGCGCCAGCTCGGTTGCCCGTTCGGGCGAAGCTGGGTGAGGTCAGATTGTCGAGGGGGGAGAAACGACAACGGCCCCACGCCGGAAGCGCCGAGGCCGTGTTTCAATTCCGCAAGAGAGAAGATGGCACAAGCGATAACCGGAAGGAAGTGGGTCGGCGAAGAAATCTTCGCTCGCCGTCCGATGCCCGCTCTCAACCCTCAAGGGCGTCCATCAGGATCAGAAACAGCGTAGGCCAGAGAGACATCCACGGATCCACCGCGACCATGACGGTGAGGATCGCGTAGCAGGCGCAACGGGTCTGCCGGCCGCTCATCCCGAACATGGGTCCTGCCCCTCTGCCTGTTAGGCCGCGTCCCAGACCCACCACCGGGCGCGCTCACGCCCTCGAACGTCAGTCTGGTAGGCAAAGCGTCCCCACTCGAAACGCCAGTGCCGCCAACGCCATCGCCGCTCCGGGCGGCCTTTCCAATCAGCGTCCATCTGCTGCCTCTCTGCCCTATTCGCTCGCCCCTGTTCGCGCCGTGGCTGCGGCGGCGAGCGCGGCCTTGGCGTCCAAGATGTAGTCGTCGCGGTAGGACGGCGGCATCGCGGAAACACGCGTGCCTTCAGGGTGATGAGGCTCGGCGTAGCGTGGTTTGAGCCGGGCGACGTAGCGGTCGAAAAGGGCCTGCGCGGCGGCCTCAACCTCCGGCGTCTCGGGCTCGTGCATGGTCGTTCGCATCGGGTTCGGCTCCTTTCCCCTCTGCGCTGTTCAGCGCACGATGGCGACCATGCCGAACCCGCCGACGCCCTTGCAGGCCGGGCAGTCCGGCGGCACCGTGGGCTGATCGCAACAGCAGGCGCAGTCGCGGATCTGCACCGTCCTCGTGGTCAGGGACACGACTGCGGGTGCCGCAGCGTGCGGGGCCGGATTGACCCAAGACAGCCCTGGAACGCCCTGCGGCAGCATCCCTCTCAGGCGCGCATTCTCCTCGGCCAGCTTGTTCGCCCGGTCCCATTCGTATTCCGCAATCGCCTTGCCGTTGTCGTCGCTTTCTACGATCTGCCGCAGTCGATCGTTCTCGGCCTCAAGCTCTGCAATGCGTGTCTGCGCAGGCATGAGGGTCATGCGTGCGGCCAATCCTTGATTGCTCATCGATCGACATCCCTAATTCGACGCCTTACTGGACTGGACGGCCCAAGAGGGTATCCACAGCCTGCGCCTCCCGGCGGCGATCCATACCGACGGCGATGCGTGCGTACAGTTTGTCGATCGTCGCCGGATGAGCGACCATCACGCCCTCGGCAGGCAAATGGATGATGTCGGCCTTCGGGACCTCCAGGTAGCGGATGCGCTGCCGATGGCCCTGACGCCGGCGCCGAGCCGCCCGGGAAGGCGAGCGCACTCTCGACCAATCCTCGACGACGTCGACCATGTGAGGGTCAGCGACGAGGCGGATGCCGGCATAGGTTCCGATGCGCCCGAGCGAGAGCCCGACCATCACGCGGCCTCGCTGGGTGTAAGCTGCGACAGGGGAACGGTCGGCTCGTCCGGCATCTCGATAACGCAGTGCGCGGACCGAATGTCGTGCAAGCCCTTCTTCACCCAGACACCGCGGATCATCGCAACGCTCTCGCCGCGCTCTGTCGAGTAGGCGGGGCTGAAGCCGCCCGTCGCCCAGCCGCCGTTGACGGCGAAGTGATCGTAGACGAGGCCATCGGCGCCGAAGGTCGACCGGACGAGTTCCACGTTCGGGCCACACCAAGGCTCATCGTCGAGTTGCTCAGATCTGCGCGGGCCCTCATGTCGCCACGCGAGTTGCAGGACCTTGAGCCGTTCGCGCTCGTCAGATGTGGGCGGACGCGGCGGATGCTTCACCCTCCACTGCGCCTCGCGCGATGCGCGGCGCTTCTGGTCCCGATCGATGCACAGCGTTCGGTAAGCCGTGTCCGCCGCCTCATTCTCGGCGAGCGTCATGCCGGTGAGCGCGATAGATCGCGCCTCCTGGCACATGCGCAGGCTCTCGAACCCGCGGGCGTGATGGACTGCGCCACCATAGGTCACGGTGATCAGAGTGTACGTCGGCATCGTCGCCTCAAGCGAAGCACATGTTGAGCGAGGCGAGAGCGTCCTCGACGCCCTCTAGCTCGAGCTCGATCTCCTCCCGCTCTTCAGGATCCCCGCAGGTGATCCAGTCGGAGACGAGACGGGCGATCTCGCGGGAGAGGTGGCCGCGGAGACGGGCGACGGGGTCAGGTCGCATGGTCAACGGCTCGCGCGGTAGGCGGCGATGTGCTCGGCGACATGGCCGGGCACGAACGGTCCGAAGCCGACGGCTAGGATGCCGAGGCCGACGTAGGTGAGCACCTCGCCGAGCGGCGCGGTGGCGAGATAGAGGTCGATAGCCTCGCGCATCGGTACGGCTCCGAGATCAGAGGTTGGGGAAGCGGCGACGCAGGACGCGGCAGTGGTTCAGCGCCCAGTCGTGCTGGGAGCGGAGGCCGCGCTCTCCGCGGGACATGCGGTGCCGGTGGTAGGCGGCGATCCGCATGCACTTGGCGTGATCCTCTCGGGCGTGGCGCAAGCGCACGGCTTCCGAGCGGATGAGTGCGGGTTCGATGGCGCGGAAGCCCGAATGCGGGACGGCGTCGAGGAGCGAGCGGTACATCCCGGCCTCCTCAGTTCGCGGCCAGGAGATCGCGGACGATGGCATCGCGCCCGCGGCACTCGGCCGGATCCATCGACAGGATGTGAAGCTCGGTCGCACCCTTGCCGCGGGTGTAGGAGCGGAAGGACGCGAAGGTGGTCGAGGTGGAGATGAAGGGCTCGACCGCGACCAACTTGAGCGCGCCCTCCTCCCGGCGAACCGCCAGGGCGACACCGCAGGTCGGAACCTCGGCGTCGAGGCCGTGGACGGTGACGACGTAGCGACGATCCGAGCGGCCGTGCCAGCAGGCGCGCTTCACCTTGGCGGCTGCCTCGGTCTGGCCCGGAGCATCGGACCGGGCCTGGACGCGGCCGGCGTTCAGGCGGGCGTACTGCGAGGACTGTGAGCCCTGCCCGGCCGGCCGAGCGGCGCGGCGGTCAGCGAGGGCGGCACCTCGGAAAATCTGGCGATGGTTGGACATCGGTGACCCTCCCGACGGTGACGCGCTCTCGCGTCCGCCGATGACCACCAACGTACAGATTTATTGGACAATGTCCAGCGAAGAAGACGGGCGCGTCTCATTTTTCGTCGCACCGAGTGTCCGGATCTCCGAACCTTCGGCGCCTCGACGCCGCTATGCCTCGTCCTCCGTCAGGTAGTCCCGCCACACCGCCTTCTCGCCGAGCGATGCCACGAAGGCGGCGTGACGCGCGATCTCGGCCTCGGTTATGCGGGAGCGCATCGTGCGCTGGACCGTCGGCGCTGCGTCTTCGACCGCCGCGGCCGGCTCAGCGACGATGCCCAGGTCGAGGCCCGATTGCTTCCCGCCGAGAAGCTCGAGGTAGACCTCGGCGAGCAACTGCGCGTCGAGGAGCGCTCCGTGCTTCGTCCGCTTGCCGCGGTCGATCCGGTAGCGGTCGCAGAGTGCGTCCAGGGTGTTGCTGGCACCGACGTGCTTGCGCCGGGCGATCTGGAGCGTGTCGATCACGTCCGCTTCGGTGAGCAGCTTCGGACTCGGCTCGGCCAAGCGCCGGAACTCCATGTTGAGGAAGCCGGCGTCGAAGGACGCGTTGTGGATGACCAGCGGCGCGCCGTCGATGAAAGCGAGGAGATCGCCGACGATCTCGGCGAACAGAGGCTTGTCCGCCAGGAACCCCGTGTTCAGGCCGTGGACCGCCGCAGCTTCGGCTGGCACCTCCCGCTCGGGGTTCACGTAGCGGTGGAAGGTGCGGCCGGTCTGGACATGGTTCAGCAGTTCGACACAAGCGACCTCGACGATGCGGTCGCCGGACTTGTGATCCACGCCGGTTGTCTCGGTGTCGAGGCAGATCTCCCGGCTCATCCTTGCCAGCCCTTCGCCCTCGCCGCGTTGCGCAGCAGATCCGCGATCCCGGCGTACTTCCGCTCTAGGCGCTCGCGGGTCACGGCCGGAAGCACCGCCAGCCTCTCCGGGTCCGAGTTGTCCTCGACATCGGCGAGCTTCACGAGGATCTCGATTAGCGGTGAGGTGGCCGCCAGTCCCTCGACCCACTCCGCATAGCCGAGGGGGCGCTGCGGCTTCGACAGGGCGAATACGCCAGCGATCACGGGGGATCCGAAACCCTCCGCGCGCAGCCCCTCAAGCGAGGCTTTTCCGTCCTCGACCACGTCGCGCAGCCACGCGATCTGGACAGCGTCGTCGCGTTCATCGTCGGACCAGAACGGGCAGTGCTGGGCGAGGTAGCAGACGCGCTTAGCCACGCGAGCAAGGTGCTCGACATAGGGCTTGCCGGCCTTATCGAACTGCCCCTCGTGGACGATGCCAGCGAACGTGGCTGCGTCGAAAGCGCTGCGACGAAGCGGGGGTAGGACCAAGCGGTCAGGCATCGGCGCTCTCCGTGGCCGGGTGAATGTCCAGGGCCGGCCCGAGGTAGACCGGTGGCAGGGGCGTAGCCCTCGCCTCATTGAACTGATCTGCCGTCGGGTCCAGAACGCGGCCGTCCGCTAGTCGCAGCCACACATGGTTGATCTCGCCGAGATCGCCTTCGACCAATTCAGCGTCCACGCCGTAGATTGCACGCAGCATCCCGCCGAGCGGGGCGCAGATCATGAAGCACCAGAGGGTAGACGGATTGTCGCCGAGCATACCCTTCCGAAACTCGGAGGCGATGCGGACGAGTTGCTTGTCGGTGATCTTGCGTCGGGACATGATCCGCATCTCCAACGTAGTTGGCCTATTGCGCCGACGCTTTTGATGCGCACGCAAGGACGAAGGGCCGCAGATCCTTCGACCAGTTGACCGGCATGTCAGCCGCGTCCTCAAGGCATTTCGTCAGCATGGACAACCGCAGCGTCGGGTACTTCGTGCTCAGCGCCTCAGCCATACCAATGAGGATGTCCCGCTTCTTGGTTGGGTTGTCGACCATGATGGATCCAAGCGTTCTCGGCTTCTCGGCCGTTTGGGCGCCGGCGGGCGCCACAGCCAGCGTCAACAACGCACCCGCTATTGTCGCGACACGCATCATGCAGCCTTCCTTCTCGGATCGGCTTCCTGCGCCTTCCATGCCATGCGCAGCCGATCATCAATGTTCTTGAGCATCTGCTCATGGTCGTGAGCAGCGATCTCACCGCGGTAGATGCGCTCCAGCTTCTGGACCTGCTCTTTCGTGAGAAACTTGCCGCCGTAGCGCTTCGGGATAGTTTCGTGCCGCTCAAGGATCTCCCCGACGACTTGGTTCCAAGGACGGAAGACCCCGTCCTCGTCGTTCAGTCCCTTGCTGGCAGGCTTCGGTTTCGGCGGCCGCCAAGCGAACCCGAACGGCGGCCCGTCGAACATCGGAGCATGGTCATACGAGGGTTTGGTCAGCTCCGCGGCGAGATCGTGGAAGTCGAGGCCTGCTGCGTTGAGGACCCGCTGAATGGCATGGACCGTGGCGACCTTCTCACCATCCTGATCCGTTGCCAGTCGCGGGATCAGTTTCGATAACTTTTCGGCTAGATCAGCTTTCATGGGCAATCTCCCGTCGCTGATATTCTACCGAATTTGGAGCGATAGGTTGCTAATTTCCTGAGAGATATCCACTGGGCAAACCAATCCGCGCGCGAAAACTCACCCCAGCGCTGAAAGAACAAGGAACAGCACGCCCCACACCGGGTAGCCGATGACGAAGAAGATGCCGGCGGCGAGGAGGCAGCGCATGTCAGAACGGGTCCGAACTCTCGCGACACCCGTCCTCCGCCAGGGGGGTGTGCCGCGCTAGAGCCACGCGTCCTGTCCGCCGCGCCTCCGCCTCATCCGCCATCCGCGGATCGTAGAACTCCAATCCGCTGTCTGGCGTGATGCCGAGAGGTCGGCGGGTCGCATCGTGGAAGGCGATGAGCAGGCGGGCGAAGCGGGCCTCCACCTCAAGCTCGCCGCCGACGTGCGGGCAAAGCATCGCGTCGTCGCCGCGGGCGCAACCAGGGAAGCCGCTCGCACAGCGCGACCACTCCTCCTTCGGCAGATTGCAGTAGGGACAAGGGCCGTCGCTGTTCGCGAGGCTGGCGCGAAGGTGATCGTTCTCCTTTCGAAGCCGCTCCATCTCCACCGCGTCGGCCGTGCGCGCGTCCATGGCGCCAGCGTATTCGCTGCCCAAGCGGTCGGACTCGGCCGCGGAGGCGATGAGGTTCGCCAGCGGCCCGGCGATCAGCTCGTCGGCGATCTCGCGGGGCTCGGCCACGATCCACCAGTGGTCTCCCGACAGCCCCCGCTGCACAGCCTCGGTCAGGGCCTCGCGCACATCGTCCGGGGCTACGACCTGCCCGCGGCTCTTGGCCTCAACGTGCGCCCAGATTGCCCGCACCTCCGGCGTCAGGCTGTCCCACGGCTCCACGTCGCGCGGGCGGGCGTGGGCGAAGCGGGCCTCGTAGGCGGCCCGGCCGGGGTCGACGGCGGCCATCATGCGGCACCTCCAAGCGTACCGGCCTTCCAGAGCACCGGCTGAGCTTGATCAGGGATGCGCGAGCGGCCCCGCGCCATCGGATGGATCGGCGAGCCGTCGGCGGTCAGGCCGAAGCAGTGGACGTCGGGCCACGGCTCCTCGCCGGTGGTGACCTCCTCGAGCACGTGGTCGACGAACTCGGGATCCCACGCGCTGGCGCCCCAGCAGGCGACGACGAGGGCGGCCGCCTTCGCCTCGCGCACGAGGACCGGCAGGTTGTCGAAGTGGATGCGATCCCGCGCGTGCCAGTCCGGGCCGTTGTCCATGAACCGGGCCCAGGCACGGCACTCGGCCGGCAACGAGGTGCGCAGCGGGTAGAGGTTGACCGCGGTGAACCCGCCGTAGCCCCAGGACCGGGCGAAGTGGATCCAGCGGCGCACGGTCGGATCGTCCTGTCGGTGGTCGGCCGTGCTCGGGTTGAGCCCGATGAAGCAGACGTGTCCGCCCTCGCTCGACCAAGTGCGGGTCAGCGTGAAGCGGTAGGCGCCGCAGCGGGACAGGTTGGCCGAACGGGTGATCGTGTCGGCGAACGGCACGCCGAACAGGTCGGCGGAGGCGAGGGCGAGGCTGGTGCTCATGCCGCACCTGCCTGAGCAGCCGACGCCACCTTCACGCTCGTGATGTAGTCCCAGTTCTCGGAGATGATCTCTTTGAGGTCGGCCGGCAGCGAGTCGACGAAGGTGTCTGCTGCCGGCCGATCATCCGAGGCGAACGCGATGGCGCTGGCCAGGGCGTCGCACATGGCGCCGATCACGTCCTCGACCGGATGGCCGGCGGCGACCATCATCAGGTCCTGCATCAGCTTGGTGCGTCCGGTGCTCATCGTGCGCTCCATTGCCAGGTGAAGACGGTGGCGCCCTCGGGGATCTCGCTCGGCGAGGTGCGCCGGCAGCGCAGGCGGCCTACGGCCTTCGAGCCCGGCCGGCAGGGGCGGAACTCGACGACCTCGTAGGCGGTGCGGCCGCGCTCGGTGCGCAGCCACGTGCCGGGCGTCGGGAGCGGCCCGGACCAGCTGTTCGCGGTGAGGGTGACGAGGCTCATCGGACGCCCCACAGCACCACGCCGTTGATCAGGATGTGCAGGACGTTGTCGGCAATGATGAGCAGCCAGACGGCCAGCCACGCGGGCACGTCGTCCGGGTAGCCGGTGGCCGTCACCGGTCCGCGCGCGCCGTTCTTCGCCCAGACGACGAAGCGGGCGAGGCGCCAGCGGTCGATCAGGAAGTGCGTCCCGCCGATGAGGGCGAGCGCGAGCACGCCCGGCCAGCCGCCCGGGATGAGCAACAGGAACGGCAGGCTGTAGGCCATGGCGTGCGCGAACGCCGCGAGGCTGTCCTGACCCTTGCGGGTCGCCATCCAGTGCGACTGCAGGAGGTAATCGCCGACGAGGTGCGCGACGATCTGGTCGGCCGTGAAGATCGCGCTCATGCCGCCACCTCGGCGATCGGCGCGAGCTGGTCGATGTTGCGCGCGTGGACGGAGAAGGTGACGGCGTTCATCGGGCACCTCCGCGCGACATGACCGGCGTCGAGAGCGCCCGCTCGATCGGCCAGCCGTACCGGCGGACGCGGTTCTTCACGATGTCTGCGGGGAGGCCGCGCTCGGCCGCCAGGTCACCGATCAAGACGTAGCGGCCCGCGTACTGGATCGGCCGGTTCCGGCTGTAGTTCCGGTTCTGCTCGCGGTAGGTCGCCCAACGGCAATTCCCGGGCTCGTAATGTCCGTCGTTGTTCTCGCGGTCGATGGTGAGGTGCGGCTCGTAGCCGTTCGCGAGAGCCCAGTCCCGGAAAGCCTCGAAGCTGTCCGACCACGCCTTGCAGACACGGATGCCACGACCGCCGTAGCGCTTGAACGCGGGCTCGCGCGCGTTGCAGCAACGCGCCTTCATCCCGCACCAGATGTTGTAGAGACGCGAACGCCTCTGACCGTGCGTGCGACGGTTGGCTCGGCTCGGGGCGCATGTGTTGCACCCCGAGCTGATGCCTCGCCGCAGGCTGCCGCCGTCGACCGCTTTTTCGGTGCCGCAATCGCATCGGCAGTTCCAGCGCTTCCCGCCGGCATGGCTGCCCACCATCCAGCGCCCGAACCGCCGACCGGACAATTCGATCCGCGCAGTCATGCCGCCTTCTCCATGGTGTCGATGTTCTGCTGGATGCAGCGGAAGCTCACCGCGCAAATCCACGGGTTGGCCGCCCAGGCTTCGGGGCCGTTGATGCTGTTCCAGAGGTGCCGGAAGCGCTGGCTCGGCGCCTGGCCGAGTGGCGGCTGGCCCCGCTCGGTCGGCGCGCCGTGCGTCGGCAGGTCGAACGTCAGCGCGCCCTCGTCGATCGCGTCCGCCTCGCTGATGTCCTGCAACCGCTCGACCCGGACGTCCGTCACCAGGAGCGTGAGGCGCGAGGCCCAGCGCGGCATGTGGATCGACGGGCGCCAGCGGGGCTTCGATCGATCCCAGCCCGCGGCGTAGATGGCGGCCAAGTCGCGATCATTCGGGTTGATGGTCTGCTGGACGCCCTCGCTCATCCGGTACGCGGACGACGGGACCAGGGCGTGGTTCTCGCGGACGTAGAGGCGATCACCGGCCTGGATGATCGGGTCGACGCGATACCGGGCCTCGCCACCTCTGCCTGCGGCCGCATCTTCGGGATGCTGCCACGGCACGTCGAGGTGCGGCCGCAGCGTCCCGAGCGGACCGACCTTGCGGGCGACGGCCTCGTCCAGGCGCAGCCCGGTCCACGCCGGGCTCTTCGCCGTGACGCGCGAGCCGAGGACCTCGCATGTCCCTGGTGTCACCAAGCGCCGGGTCTGCGTCTTCCTACCACCCAGCAGGGCGCGGACCATTGGAGCCGAGAAGATTATGGGACGGTCAGCCATGGGCGGCCTCCGTGGTGCTGGGCTTCCAGCCCATGAAGCGCTGGAGAGCAGCGCTGATCGCGCCAGCCGCTCGGCAATGGGCCTTGGTGACCCCGTAGGTGGTCAGGTGCTCGCCGCAGGGCTCAGGGTCTTCACCCACCCTTCGGGCGTAGATCACGACCTGATCGTAGCCGTACTCCTCAGCGATCCGGCGGGCGGCTGCGATCGGGATGGGGCGGACAGCGCGGGCCACGATCGTCTCAACCATTGGACCGACCCTCCGCGAGAGCGATGGCGAAAGCCTCGCCCGCCTCGGCGGTGCAGGCGCGGATCGCCACAGCGAGTTCGCGCACCTTCGGATCCGAGCTCGCATCGTAGAGGCCGAGCAGGTGACTGCAGATCGTCGATAGGTGTTTGCTCACCGCGAACGGTAGGCTCGCCTCCAGCGCAGCGATGCGTGCCTCGGCATCCCCGTTGATGGCGATCCGGGTCTCGTCGTCCCACGCGCATCCAGAGGCCCGCGCTTCCGCAGCGAGGGCGGCGGCACGCTTTTCCGCATGCGCCCGTCGCTCGGCCAGTTCGATAGAGAGCAGACTGGCGTGCTGTTGCCGCGACCACATCCACGGTCGGACAGTCGCCTGCATCAGCGGGTAGTTGTCGTCGGCGGCCCAATTCTCTTTCAGGGCACGGGCAGCGACAACCGCGTTGAGCTCGGCGCACCAAGCGAGCGCCGTCCAGTAGTCGGGCGCGGCATGGAGATCATCCGGCCCCGAGATGTGCATGCACCATAGTTGGGTCAGCGCGCCTTGGTCCGATGAAGCTGGTGACGCCGAGGCGTTTGGCTCGCGCGCGATGGTAGACTCAGACATCGGCCCCTCCCGTCGCGAGATCCGCGAGTATGGCCAAGACCACGGGCCGTACCTCGTCCCGATGGCAGTTCGTGATGTTGGCGGCGGCGATGGCTCGCGAGCACACGATGTCGAGGCGGCCGAGATCGGCCGGCGACGGTGAGATGGCCGCCTTCATCGCGTCGACAGCCATCTCAAGCAGCGCGCGACCGAATGGGATCTGCCCTGTGTCGCTCGCCGGCAGGCTCTCGGGCATCCATCGCCCGATGAAGCGGACGGCATCCACCATGCTGGAGGCTCCGCGTTCCTCCTCGGGGATCTCGGCCCGGGACTGCGCGGCGATGGCGCTATAGATCCGCTCGCCTTCCGGGTTGGCGACCGGTCCGCCCGGCGGGGTCGGGTGCGGCATGACGCTGGCCGCCATGAACCCGCGCTCGAAGGCCGCCCAGAGCGAGCCCTCGGCGTGCGGCCCGACGCACCAGCCCTTCGTGTTCTCGTAGTCCCCCGTGGCGGTGTACGCCTTCCACGCGATCATCAGCGGGTGATCGTCGGGGACCTTCGTCATCAGCGCGCCCTCGCGCGTGATGGTGCTGGACTCGGCCATAGGGATCAGGCCTCCCATGCCGACATCGCGACCGGGACGACGCTGCAGGCGAGATCTCGCATGGCGTCGGCGTAGACGCGGATCTCGTGCTGAGCGTGAGAGTGGCAGCGGAGGTCGAGGAACCGGAGTAGGTTCAGCAGGTCGACCTTCGCGAACATGTGGCTGTAGGTGCTGACCGGCAGGACCGAGCGGGCCAGCTCGCGGGGCCAGCCGGCAGCGAGCAGCTTCCGATAGTCGACGAACGCCGCCTCGCACGAAGCTCTGAAGTCGACGACCTCTGCCTGGCGCTGCTCGATGAGCCCGGCGTCACCGGCCTGCCGGCCCTGCTTGTTGCTCGTCGACTGCTCGCCGATGACGGCCGGGTCCGGCACATAGAAGACCTCGGGCAGCTCGCGGTAGCGGCCGGACAGCTCGTTGAAGCTCCAGGTACGGTGCCGGTGCCACTGCCGGAACACGAAGATCGGCGCGTAGACCTCGAACTGAAACTCCACAGCCTCGAACGGCGTCGTGTGCCGGTTCTTCCAGAGGTAGTTGATCAGCCGGTTGTCCGAGCCGGTGTCCTCGCCGGCCCGCCAAGCGGCGTCGTAGGAGACGCGGGCCGCTCGGACGATGGACAGGTCCGATCCCATGCTCTCAACCAACCGGACATAGCCGTGGTCGAGGACATCGATGCGATCACCGGCCATTGGTCTCTCCCTTGGTGAGGCGGCCGATCTCGCGGTCGAGATACCAGCGGGCCTTCTGTAGATCTTCGACAGGGCTTTCGGTCTTCAAGCCGGCGCGCCAGATGTATTTCGTGGCGTTGCCGAGATTGAAGTTCATGTGCTCCGCGACGTCGACGCACTGAACACCGGACGGATGACTGGTGTAGTGCTTCGGGTTGTTAACGGCATCGTGCTCAGCCATTGGGTTGCTCTCCTGTTTTCGGGCAAAGGGGCGGACGGGCCTCGCCTGAGAGTGCGAGGAAGGCGCGATGTCGCTCGACGGCTTCAGCCACCGGCACGCGCTCCACGCGATGGCCGCGCACACGGATGCGGGCGATGAACTTCACGCTGGTGCGCGGGTCTTCCGGCAGGTCCTCACACAGCGCGTAGACGCCGTGCGGGCCGATCGCGATGAAGTCGAAGCGGGCGGCGACGGCATCAGCCACGGGGGCGCTCCAGCCAAGCCGCTGTGCGGACCAGGTCGGCGGCGACCTCACGAGCATCCGACGGCGAGAGCGAGGCCCAGGCGTCAGCGGAAATGCCGCCGACGTTCCGCATCGTGCCGAGCTCAAGGAGCACCTCGCCTGAGGAGGCACGGATGCTGATGGCAGAGCCCTTTTCGGGATCGATCTCGGTGCGATCGGACGCGGCGCGCGCAGCGTCCTCGGCCTTGAGGGCGCGGTGCGAGGACGCGAGCGCCCAGGCGGCCCCGGCCAGGGCGAGACCCACGGCCAGACCGATGAAGAAGCTCGGCCAGCACATTAGGCGGCCCTCGCCATGGAGAGCTCGCCGGCTTTCAGGTGCCGGCCGTCCGGTAGGACCAGGCGCAGTTCGTGCGGAACGCGCTTGACTTCGGCCGCGGCCTCGTCCCAGGTGTACCGGCCCGCAGAGATCCGGTCCGTGGTGTAGCCGGCATAGTCCGAGCGGTAGAACGCTTCCTTGTCGACCGCCCAGATGCCGTAGGTCAGCTCGGCACCGAACAGGATCTTGCGCAGGGTCTCAGCGCGCAGGAAATCCATGCGCGTGATCGCCTTGGCCAACTCGCCCTCGAGGCGCTTGCGGCGCTCACGCTCGTTACGCTTCCGCCGGAGGTCGGGAGGGCAGCGCGTGTAGATCTCAAAGCTACTGGCCCACGTGATGCTGTAGGGGCCGGTCACGATCATCCATCGGCTGCCGCCGTCGGAGTGCGCGATGCCGGCGCCGATCCGGCCCTTGCGGTCGCGGAACCAGACGCGGGCGCCGTGTTCCACGAGGCTGCCGTCACCGTCGCCCGACTTGCGGTCGTAGTCCTGGGACCTGGGGCGGCCGATCTCCTTGTCGGTGTGCCAATCGGTAGCGTAGCGCGCCTGGATGTACTCGGCTGCCGGCAGTTCGCCACGGCCACGACCACAGCGGAAATCCTGCCGGTGCGGTGCTCGCATCGCGACGTCGGCCCGCTCAGCCAGCCACTTCAAGAGGTGGCGCAGTTCCAGCTCGAACCGGAGACCATCAAGATAGGGCATACGCTCGCGGCGGCGGTAGTCGTACTTGCGACCGTTCTTGTTGTCCTCGGGCGCGGCCTCGGACCACCAGTCGAGCTGCACGCAACAGCCGCTGACGTGGATCTCGGCGCGCAGGTCGCCCCGGGCCGCGAGCCGGTAGAGCGGGCTGATGCAGCGGTGGTGCTTCGCCACCCGTGGAACCGCGGTGATCTTGAACCCGCGGCGCTTCAGATGACCCAGCAAGCCCTCGTAGATCTCGGTTCGGAGCGTCGGGTCGTTCGGGTCCTTCTGCCAGAGGCCCAGATGGGCGTCGTGCAGGTTCACCTCCAGTCTACGCCGGTCCACGGGTCGCCTCCCGATCTGCTGGAACTATTCTCCCGAAAGGGGCCGGAGCCACGCGGGCCCCGGCCAAGTCAGTCTCACGGGAGTGCACCCCATCGGGTGCCTGGGTACGGCCAGCGCGATCCGCGCGAGCCGAATGGGTGATGGCGCAGCGCTCAGGCGCTCGCCGGGCTCGCGGTCTTCGGCAGGAGCGCGCTCGGCCGCACCACGTGCGCCTCGATCGCCGCGACGCTCAGGTTGTTGCCGAGCCGGGCTGCCATGGAAGTCTCTGCGGAGGCCGGACAGGCGAGGATCCGCTCGACGGTCTCGCCACCGACCAAGGCGCTGTGCGCGAAGTCCAGATTGCGCCGCGCGACCTCGACCTCGCGCCGGACGGCGCCGATGTCCGCCAGCAGATCGGTGCGCATGCCGGGGCGGTGGGTCTCGCCATCGCGGAGCAGGATGCTGAGGCGCATCCGGGTGCGCTCGGCCCTCAGCAGGTCGCCCAGCGCCTTCTCGACGGCCGCCTCCGCGGCGCTGCCTTCGTCATCCGGCATGTCGTCGTTCGGAGAGTACGGCATGGCCATGATCACAAAACCCCGCAGGTATGGAGGGCGAGCCAGATCAGGCCGTGCATCGCCAGGGACAGGGGAAGGCCGACGAGGATGCCGAGCGGGACGCCGAGACCCCAGGCGGCCGCGTGGCTGCCACAGGCCGGTTCCGGCGTCGGCGAATGCTCCTCCCGGGGCGCAGGCGCGATCTCGGTGCTCGACACGAGGCGCAGGGCGGGGGCCATCACGCGGCCTCCCTGACGCGGGCGTCGAGCACGTCGCGCACGCTCAGCGCGCGGAACTCGGCGACGGTGAGCGCCTCGGTCGCCTCGTAAGAGCCGAGAGTGTCGGTCTCGGCGAACGCCGCGAAGGTCGGTTGCCACGCCCGGCCGGTGATGCGGCAGGTGCGGTGGCTCTCCGGCTCGCCGACGAGGAAGCCGAAGCTCGTCTGACAAGCCGGCGGCACGATGTTGAGCATCTCCCACGTGCGCTGGGCGCTCGCGGGCTTCCACGTGGTCAGGCTGGGCACGACACACCTCCTCTGGCTGGACTGAAGGGAGCGGGATCAGGCGGCGTCGGACGGCTCTGCGTCGTCATCCGCGCCATCCTGGGGGTCGCACCCGATCAGATCGTCGAGGATCGCGGCGCGCTCGGCGGCATTCTCGGCGAGACGGTGCACGTGCAGTTCGGTCGCGCCGCTCGACACGACGGCCTCGACCCAGGAGCGGACGGATCCGGGCACCGCGTCGCGCGCGTCGATGATCAGCGCCTCACCGACCTCGGGTCGGCGGACCGCCAGGATGACGACGCTGTTCGGCTCGTCCTGCAGGAGGGCCTTGGTCACATGTGCATCGTGGACGCCAACGACGTAGCGACGCTTGGACCGACCGCGCCACGCCGAGAGCGGCTTCGCGGAACCGCCGGAAACCAAGCTCACGGTCTTCAGACGCTCTTCCCGAACCGGGTTACGCGCCGGGCGCGGCGTCTTCAGTCGAGCGAGGGCCGCAGTCCAGTTCTGGTTGTCCTTGCGCATGATCGGAACCGCCTCGCCTGTGGCGTCATCTGATTTGCGCTACTGTACAATAAATCTGGACAACGTCAACGGACGTCACGAGGTGGATCACCACATTTCGGCGCATCGGCGCGCCGGCTTCTCGAAGCCTCGGCGATCAGGCGCAATCCGGCGCGTGCAGGCATCCGCGGCGCTCGGCCTCCTCCAGCGCAGCCACCAATCCGCGCAGCGCCTCATCCGCCTCCCGGCGGTCGTTCGGGCTCATCGCCGGCGCATGTCGTTGGATCACGTCGGCGAGACACTCGGCGAAGCGGCGGAGCCCGACCGCTCTCATCTCGCGCGGGTCGGGCACGGGACGATCAGATCCGCGCGCGGCAGGGAGGGCAAGCACCTTACCCATGAGCTGCCACTCCGACCTCGGCTGTCCCCGTGTCCCGGAAGTAGCCCCGATCCTCCAGAAAGCCGCGCAGGCGCCGGGCCTGCTTCTGTGCCGAGGCGTCCTGGCGCTCGCACGCGAACCCGTGCTCGAACATCGGGAAGAGCAAATCCATGGTCTGCCCCATCGCCGACCCCTCCCAGAGCACGAGCACCTCGCGATCGGTGAGATCGCGCAGGAAATGGTAGATCGTCAGGGCGATCTTGATCGCGGGCTGCCCCTCCCACGGCTTGATCGCCTCGTTGACGACCCGCTCGATGCGCCGGGCGAGCTTGCCGTGTTCGCGCACGGGCAGATCCTGGATCGGCTCTCGGCAGGCCAGCGCGCACAGACGCTCCAGTTCAGCCGTCTGCCGTTCGACCTCGCGCTTGCCCTCCTCAGGGCTCAGCGTCGGATCGGGCCCGAAGCAGCGGGCGCGGATCAGCGTGAAGGTCAGGTAACTCGGGATAGCTAGTTCGACGCGTTGGCGATCGGTCAGCGGCGGCGGACGCGACATCGCAGATCCTCCATTGGGATCTGGCGTTTGTCCATTTCAATTGGACAATTGTCAATCCGGAAACCCTGCTTGGCTCAGGCTCCCTGTGTCGCGTTCGCATAGTGCGGCACCGGCCGGAAGTGCCGCGCGACCCGCGCATCGATCCGCATCCCGTGCGGAAGGTCGATCACGCGGAACAGCGAATATGCTCCTGTCCCCGGGGTGATCGCGCTCAAGATCAGTGCGATTTCGTAGGCCGTGATGTCCGGCTCCGGCACGAAGCGCCACGATGTAGGCTCATGCCGTTCGGTGACGGTCGGCTCGGAGGCGCGTCCGCGGAAAGGCCAGCGCATGGCGATCACGCCGCGAGCGGGTACGAGGCGGGGTCGATGTGCCGGACCGGCTCCGGCTTGCGCCGATCCAGCATCTCCCGCTTCACGGGCGTAGCCGCTTCGACATCGTTCGCTGCCGTCTCCACCGCGCGCAGCACGGTCGGAACCGTCGGCGGGGTGACCCAGGGCGTGGCCGGCGCCACGGGAGGCTTCGGCCGGACGCTCGACAGGTTCGGCAGGCGCTGCTCGAGCCAGACGCACCCGCAGTGCCAAGCGGCGTACTGCGCCCGGTCTTCCGCCACCATGCGCACGTCACGAGACCATGCCACCTTGCAGAATGATCCGGGCGAGTAGAAGCCGCCCCGCCCGGCCTCGGTGACCCGATCCGTCTTCACGACCCACGGCGTGCCGTCCTTGCCCTCGCCGACGATCTCCTCGACGCTCTTCCAGATCGTCACACCGCCGCGCGACCCGCGCACGGGCGCGATGATCGGACCCGAGCCCCAATCCGGAAGACCGCCGCGCTTGGCGATGGTCAGGAGCCACGGCACCACGCCGGAGACGGCACGCCGGAAGATCGGCGCGAGATCCAAGTTCGGCCCGAGCCCGGCTCCGATGTCGTAGCCGGTTAGATCCAGCGGACCGACCTCGCCCCTGCCCTGGTCGACGCGGATCTCGCGATCCAGTTCGGCGAGCGCTTCCTCGACCAAGAGCGCGTCCGGATGCGGATCGCCGGCAGCGAGCGGCATGCCCGGCTCGCGCGACCAGTTCTCGATCCGCGCGCCGAAGACGCCATGGCGCCACATGGGATGGATGGATCCGCCGGTGCTGATGTAGTGCCGGTCGTCGTCGTGGCGCTTCGGCAGCTCGTCCCGCACCACCCAGCGCAGGATCTCTTCGATCGCGAGTGCGCGACGCGGCGGTTGCTCGCCCGAGCGGATGGACGTGCACAGAGAGGAAGCGGGAGAGGCAGACGCGGCCACGGCAGGACCCCCAAGAACAAATCGGCGCCACGCCGATGTCCGATGCGTCCGGGCGCCGCTTCCTCACGGTCAAGGGGGTTGAGAGAAGATTTTGTGCTGAGGTCTTCTCGCGATTGCTGCCGTGTTGCCGCAGGGGCTCAGTCACCTTCGATCTGCGTCGCCACATGATCGGACATGCGCCGCAGGTGCTTTGCGCCCCACAACGCCAGCGCCATCGCGACCGCCGCTGCGGTCACGTTGGCCTTCTCTTCGAAGCTTGGCCAGTGACCGGCTTGGAAGCTCGCGACGATGCTCCCGATTTTCCCGACAAACCCCAGATACGGGACGAGGAAGCCGCCCAGCATCATGCCGGCACCGATGTTGTTGTAGAACGTCGCCTTGAGCTTCTTCCGCTCGTTGTCGGCCGCCTTGCCCATGATTTTCCCCACCACGTGTTACGTTTCCCGCGCGCGGCCTTTGTATAGCTGAGCACACCGTCCATATATGGGCTGTGGACTTGGAGCAGACAGTGCAGTTGAGCCTGAACGATAGCATTGCGGCGGTTGGTGCCGTGTTCGCCTTCCTGGCGCTGGTCGTATCGTTTCTGGCGTGGCGGTTTCCTCGCCGCCCAGCCGCCACCGTCTACCCGAACTTCCAAGACGATGTCACGAACGGGACCGAGCCGGCATTCATCGAGTTTCTCGAAAAGAACGACCGCAAGATCGTCCGATTGTTCGTGCGCGTGCCGTTTGATGCCAAGGACATCATCTCGGAAAGCCATGACGAGGAAGGGCGCGTCAGTTCGACCTTGTCGCTCTTGCGAAACCCGGCCGAAGGTCACGGCTACGGCGGCCTGGAGGTTATGCTCGCGTCAGGCAATGAGGCGGTCGGCTCGCCTGTCGTCTACGCCAACGGCGCACATCACATCGACGGCTTCTTCCTGGTCGTGTTCCACCCCGGCATCTTCCATGGCTTCTCCGGCGTGACCCTGACGGAGGTCGCGGCGGATCAGGTCGCACTCCGATCCTGATTTCAACGCGCGCCAGCATCCGCCGCGTTCTTCGCAGTCGCGATCCGCTCGCAAGCGGCGATCCGCTTCCGATCGAACGTCGCCCGGCTGATCTTCGGTGAGGCCGTGCGGCAGAACTCGGAGATGGAGCAGTCCGCGTGGCCCGCTGGCGCCGCCATGGTCCGAGCCCATGTGAGGACGATGTTGCACTCAAGCGATCGCCGACCGAGCACGGTCGCGGCGAAGGCGACGATGTCGAAGGTCGCTGATGGGTGACGGGTGCTCACGGAGCACATGGTGTTGTCGTGGATGGTCGGGGCGCAGATCGGAACCTCGCGCATCGCGCGGAACCCGACCTTCAGCCACATCTCGACGTCGGCCCGCGCCCAAGGCTGACGCTTGGGCACAGCTTCGATGCGTGCGCCGCTCTCCTCGCGCGAGGGCTCGTCGTCGGCAGGCAGGGCGCACAGTTCCGCGAACACCGATGTCTCGCTGCGAGAGGGAATGCCGGAAGGAGTGGCTATCTCCGTCCGGCCCGAGCGTTCCCCCTAGGAACGCTCAAAGAAGGGATGTGCCGCCCTCCTCAAGGTTCGAGGCCGTAGGCGACCCCCGAACCGTCTCACCCGCCGAGCTGAACTCGGACCGGGTCCACGCGGACTGCGCCGCGTAGCCATGGATCGCCCCTGTCACGCGCTTCACGATGCTGGCTCGCACCGTGCGTACGCGTGCCCCCGAGGCGAGGTATTCCGGGTGCGCCGCCAGCGCTGTGGCGACTGCACCGTCGACCACGCGCCAGATCTGGCGGTAGGTCGGATCGGGTCCCTTGGCCGGCGGGATGCGGCGCTGCCTAGTCATCACTCGGCTGCCTGCGCCGGCACGTTCGCCGCGAGATACCGCTCGGCCAGCAGTTTCACACGGCTCTCGTCCGAATGCACGTGCTCGACGCCTGCCAGTGGATCGGTGATCCCGCGCGCCTGCGCGCCCTTCAGGCCCAGCACCCCGGTCACGACCGGGTCCGAGCCCTGATCGGTGACGAGGTAGATCGCCGTCACCTCGTCTGCCGTCTGGCCCGGCCGGTCGACGCGGCCGATGAGCTGCTCATGGACCTTCGGCGACCAGTCGAGCTCCCCGATGACGACGGTGGAACAGCGCGCCTGCAGCCCGTCGAGGCCTGCGCCCGAGCGCAGAGAGATGATCAGTAGATCACTCTCGCCGTCGATGAACCGCTGCTTGTTCCGCTCCTTCTGCACCGGCGTCTCGGTGCCAGTGTACATCAGCGGCGCGAACTCCTTCAGCGCCTCCTGCCAGATCTCGTAGACCTCGCGGTGCCACCCGGCGAGGATCACGGGCGTCCCGCTCGACAGCAGGATCCGCACGACGTTGGCCACGTGACGCGCCTTGGCCACGCCCGTGACTTGGCGAGCCAGCATGTCGAGCTCGCGTGAGGCTTGCCCCCGTTCGGTGAAGGTCCCGCTCAGCACCTTGATCGCCAAGGCACGGGCGAGATCCTCGCTCTCGGCCGCCACATCCTCGTCGTAGGGCACGTGCCGCACGATCGTGTTGACGGGTTGGCCGCCGCGGTTGCGCCGAAGCATGAGGTGTTGCTCGCGCAGGTAGGTCCCGAGCGCATCCGGGTCCTTGACTACGTACTTCGTGCCGTTGAACGTGCACCACTCCCGAGTGAACTCGTCCCAGGTGCCCAGCGCGCCAGGCTCGATCAGTTCCAGGATCGGGAAGATCTCGTTGCCGTAGTTGTAGACGGGCGAAGCCGAGAGCGCGAGGCGCAGCTTGTGCGCGTGCCGGGAGAGTACCTGCGCGCCGCGGTACTTCGCCGTGCTGGCGCCGGTGCGCAGTTCCTGGATCTCGTCGTAGATGACCGTCGGCAACCGGAGCGTGTCGAGGACGTCCGCCCATGCCGACAGGTTCGAGTAACGGAAGATGTACAGATCCGCCTCGGGCAGATCGTAGGGCTTGTTGCCCGCAATGAGGTGGACACGCAGGTTCGTGAACTGCTTCGTGCGGTTGAGCCACTGGATGCCGAGGTGTGACTGGACGACCGCGGCCGCGGGGAGAAACGCGGGATCCAGGATCGCGCCCAGCGCCACGGTGGTCTTCCCCAAGCCGAGATCGTCGCCGAGGAGGAGCCGACCGCGCAGCCGCGCGAGCTCGATCGCTTGAACCTGCATCGGGTAGGCGGCCAACCCATCGCGAAAGCCGACGAACTGCGGGGGCACGTAGTCGGGCAGGAGCAGCCGCTCGGCCTCGGCGAGGTCCGCCTCGTAGGAGAACCGCCCGCCACGCAGGAACTCGGCATCGACCGGGTTCATGCGCATCGGGTAGCGCGCCATGAACCAGTCGAGATCCGCGCACACCTCGGGCCCGTGGTGGAAGCTGAAGGGCTGCGTGGCGTGCTTCGGCACCCGTGGGAACAGGTTCTTCAGCTTAATCGCGACGTGCGGATCCATCTCGGCCATGCGCCACTCGGCGCGGTCCGGCTCGTAGGTGAGCGTGCCGTAGGTGCGCGCACGAGGCATCGGGCCTGGAAACGGGAGGACGGACGCGCTCATAGCCACGCTCGCGACAGGTCGAGGATCAGGACGGGTTTCGTAAGCGCGGGCAGGCTCACCGCCCGCGTGGTGGCCAGGACCAGCGCGTCGATCTCGCGGTGGTCGCAGTACCGCGCCACCTGCCGGTAGATCTCACGCGCGCCGCCCTTCACCTTCACCTCAAGGCCGACGCCGCCGGCGATGAAGTCGATGCGGCCGGTCTCGGGTCCAAGCCAGCGTTCACGCTCGAACGCGATGCCGGCAGCCGTCAGGACGCTCGCAATGTCGTCCTGAAGCTGGATCTCGGTCGAGCACCGCATCCGCTTGCCGCGCAGCACGGCACAGAGGGCGTGCGCGTCGGCGAGCGGGGTCGGGACGAGAGGCGCGGGAGCGAGCATCACGCCGCCTCGGCGCCGACGCTCAGGCCCAAGCGCCGGTAGGCATCCACCACCGCCCGAACCTGAACCGCGCAGTCCGCGAGCGGGTCATGATGCACGTCGCCCGCGAGGCGATAGGGCTCGAGCGATGCGATGCCGGCGAGATCGAACAGCGTCCGCGTGTCTCGCACATCCCGGAAGCCCCAGGGCGTCTCCAGCGTCGTCGCGCGGTAGACGTAGTCCAGCATCACTGGATCGAATGTCGCGCCGTGGGCCCAGACCCGACGGTTGGGGAACTCGCGGAAGTGCTCGGCCATGATCGTGAGCGCGTCCACGATCCCGACTCGCGGTCCGTCAAGGAACGCCGCTTGGCGAGCCGCGTCGCTCTGCTGCATCCACCACCGGATCGTGGCCGGGTCGATGCACAGATCCAGTTCCCCGCAGCTCTCCTGGCTGATCTTTGCATCCCAGCACGCGCCGGTTTGACCCGTCACCGGGTCGAACACGAGGTATGCGATGGACAGGATCGCGCAGCCCGGCACCGTACCCAGCGTCTCGATGTCCACCATGATGTGTGTCGTTGCCGTGCTCACGCGCGCGCCTCCCGCTCCTGCCGTGCTGCAGCTTCCTCCGGCGCCGGCGGAAGCCGCGCCATCAGGTGATCCAGACCTCCACCGCTGGCCGAACGCGTGAGACGAGCACCGTGCTCGCGCAGAGCCGCGACCTGGGCGGCGGAGACCTCTGCCTCGGAAGGCACGGGCCGGCCCGGCTCCTGCGGCGGCTTGCGGCCCCGCAGGAACGCCTCCATCGCCTCGCCGACCTTCCGCCGAGCGTCCTCGCTCGGCTGCTCGTAGATCTCGGCGTCGAGCACATGCCGGAGCTTCACCAGCTTCGCCCTGGCCGGAACCAGCCCTGCCTTCGCCTCGTCGGCGAACTGTGCCGAGGTCGGCCGCTTATCCTTCTTCCACGCGGTGAGCGTCTCGCCGCTGCGAAATCGCTCCGCGGCACCGATCACGGCCGAGAGCGGCAGGCCCTTCACGGCGTCGATGTACTCGCCGTTGCGCACCTGCCGGTCCGCCTCGCTCATACCGTGGCCGAGCTCGAACCCCTTCATCATCCGGGAGAACACGGCATCGACGTGATCCCGGTTGGACCAAGGCGCCAAGTCACGCTCGAGGTGTTCTCTGACGGCGCAGAGCTGCCGCCGCTCGATGGTCGACACCGCCCTGTCCCGCCGCACGCAGTAGCGCGTCGGATGGACGGGATGGGCTTCCAGCCTGCCATGGAACGTCTCGATCTTCGCCTCGACCTCCCCCCGGCTCACCACCGCCGTCTTCGTCATCGACCTCGACGATGATGAGGTCGTCATCGGAACCAGATCCTGCGGCATGGGAAGCGTCTCCAGGGGACTGCTCGGTGCGAAATTTCTCAGCGAGGCGAAGGAGGTTGGCCGTGTCCGAGGACATCGGGGGTTCCGATCTGCGCCGCGGCGGCTGCGGGTGTGGGTCACGCTGGCTGGCGTTCCGGCACCAGCGCCGCCATGCAGCGAGCCAGTCGAAGCTCACGGCTCCGCGGTCGAGATGCCAGTCTCGGAATTGACCGGCTTCGTGGGGAACGCGGTCCCGGGACAGGCCCTGCGCGATCGCCGCATCGAACAACGCTTGGTCGAGTTCCCAGTCCGGATCGAGGCGCGTTGCGACCGGCCCCTCGGGCTCGCGCTGAGGGAGTGTTTCAACGTTGGTTTTGGTTTTGGATATGGAAGCTTTCGATCCGCTAACCCCGCAGGAACCCGTTGGGTTATCCAGATCGTTGTCTTTCAAGGACTTAGGGCGCCCGCCTATCTTCCCGTTCTCACGCGCGGCGTTCGCGCGCTTGCTCACGCCATCGCGTGTCGCGGTGAGGCGCTTCTGGGTGTAAATCCCGTCCTTGAGGGTCCAGAACGCCATAACGGTCGGCTTGATCTTCGCCCAACGGGCGATGGTCACACGCGCGGATCGCGCGAGCTTCACGTCGTCATCCGGCAGGCAGCACGTCGGCGTGCGCCACGCCGTGAGCAGGAGCATCACGTAGGCCCCCGTCTCCTCAGCGTTGAGGTGGGTCGTGTCGCCGATGAAGGCGTCCGTGAAGAGCGGCAGCGCGGGAAAGGCGGCCATCATGGGCCTCCGGGGGAAGGAGATGAAAGCGGGAGCGCGCGCGCGGCTAGGATCGCTCGCCATTCGGCAGCGGAGCGATCATTCTTCCCTCGGTTGCAGGGGACGCAGGCGACACAAAGATTGCTGGGAGCGTGCGATCCGCCCCTCACGTAGGCTTCGACGTGGTCGATCTCGAACGGGCCTTCCGCTGTCTCGCAGTAGGCGCACACGAAACCATCGCGAGCGAAGATCTCGGCTCGGATGGCCGCCCAGTTCGGCGGGATCCGGCGCCGTTCGTCGGACGGCCCGTTGAGGCGGCGCGCCCCCACGCTGTGCCGCCACGTGATCTCCGCGTGGGTCTCGGGCATGTCGAGGCGGCCGTCGTTGGTCTGGACGACCCACTCCGCCCGCTTGAGCACAGCAAGAGCGTTGGTGATCGCACCCGGCCGCAAACCAAGGCGACCTCCGAGGGTCTGCGCGGTTTCTGCCACCGGGCCAGCCGCCTCATGGACCAGCATGAGGAGCGTGACGTAGGTCAGCCCTTCTTGCGCCGAGAGCCCGCCGAGGCGGTAGAGCACCGCGCCAGCGTCACAGCGAAACCATGGAACCGGCTGACCGGGGGGGATGCGGGCGCCCATCCCCTACCCCCTCCGCTTCGCGAGGAAGGCCGCCAGCGCCGCGCGTGTCTCGGCACGGCCCTTGGCAAGGTTCGCGGGCGGCTGTGCCGTCCACGGGCCAATTTCGAAGGCGTAGGCGGGGTCCGCCTTCATCAGTGACCGGAGTTCCTCCCAACCCGCTTCGCACACCGCCTCGACCTCATCGTCGGAGGGTTCGGCGCTGAGCTTGGTCTGGGCGGTGGCGAGCGCGGTCTCAGCCTCAGCCAGGAGGCCGCCGAGACGCTTGTAGGCGGTGATGAGATCTTGAACTGCAGTCGGGTTCTCGACGACGCAGCCAAGGCTGGCGTCGTAGGGAAGTACCCGCGCAGGCTTGCCATCGACGTAGGCTGCAGCACGGGCGCTGGTCGCGAACGCGGGCTCCAGCGCACGGCATCGGGGCGTGCCGAGGCAATCGCATTCGGGGCCTCCACAGTGAACGGTGAGACGCTCAGTGTTGAGGCTCAGATCGAGAGCGCTCACGACCGCACCTCCGTGTCGAGGATGAGGGCCGGATCGAAGCCGGAGGCGTTCTCCCGCCCGTAGCCGTGCGGGTTGCACAGGATGCGGGTCGCACCGATCCGATAATCCGCGCTGGCGTGCGTGTGGCCGTGAACCCAGGCGAAGGGCTCGTGCGTGAAGATCAGGCCGCCGAGATTGGACGCGAAAGCCGGGTTGAGGCCGTCGCCGTGGTAGCGCTCCGCGATGGAGCCCGGATGCGGGGCGTGATGGGTGAGCACCACAGTCGGGCCGGCGAATGGCTCGGTGAGAAGGCGGTCGATCTCGCGGAGCGATGTTGCATGGAGGTTGGCCGCGTCAGCAGCCGTGAACCGCTCCAGAGGCTCGCGGCGGCGGGCGATGCATTGGTGATCGTTCATCGCCCGCTCGGCGCGGATGACGGCCGGCACGCGGTCCGCATCGCCATAGAGGGCGTAGTCGGTCCAGAGCGTGGCTCCGATGAAGCGCACGCCACCGATGACCTCGACCTCGTTTTCCAAGAAGGCGATGTCGAGTTCGGCCGCAGCGATGCGCGCGCGGTCCACCTCCTCTGGCATCACGCGCCGGTAGAAGCTGTGGTTGCCGGCCACCGTGATGATGGGCGTCGGCTCGGGAATGAACTCGCGCAGGAAGCGGAACGCCTCCGGCAGCCCCTCACACACGTCACCGGCGCAGAGAACCGCGTCGGCGCCTGGCGCGAGCTCCGGGATCCAGCCGCCGGGACTGGCGTCGAAGTGCAGATCGGAGAAGACGTGGAGCTTCACGACCGCACCTCGCGCCAGTCGCGATGGCCGAGCGTCCAAGCCCGGTCATTGCCATAGGACGGAGGCTCGCCGTTGATGCTCACGACCTTGGCCAGCATCACGCGCTCGCCGAGCTTCGTGACCTCGATCATGATCGGGCCGAACCCGGCGTCCCCGATGAGCTTGGTTCCGGCAAACCATCCGCGTTCGCGGCAGATGTCGGCCGCAGGACGGAAATCGTTGAGGGTGGAGGGCGCGTTCATGCCGCAATCCTCAGAGCCGGCTGGACAGCGTCGGCGAACCGCGCGCGCGTTCCCTCATCAAGGGCATAGCCTCGGCCCCGCAGCGTCTGGATCTCGACGCCGAACGGCTGCAGCTTCCGACGCATGCGATGGACGAAGATCGTCACGATGGTCGGATCATCGACGGCGTCCGTCTCGGAACGGTCCGAGTACAGCGCGGTCATGATCGCCGTCCGGCTCGGGCACGGCCGGCGCACGAGCACCGCGAACACGCGGGCCTGGGACGGTGTCAGGCCCCATTCCTGGGGCAGCGGAGGGCACTCGGACAGCGCAGCGCGCATCGCGGCGAGCTGCTCCCGCAGCCGGGCGTTCTCGTCCTGCAGGGCGCGGATCAGGGCGGGGCTCATGCGGCGGCCCTTTCGATCTTGAGGGAGCGGTACTCGACCTCGATGCCGGCAGCCCATGCGAGCATGATCCCGGCATGCATTCCCTTGGAGATGCCGCGGTCCGTGTAGACGACGACGGCATCGGCGAAGGGGAGCCACGCGTGGCCGGCATCCATGCCGAGCTTGCGCTGGAACGGATCGGCGTCGTCGAGGACACCGGGGGCCGTCAGCAAACAGTGACTGGCGAGAGGGCTCTCTCCGCGCATGAGGCAGTCGCGGAGACAGCCGCGGGCGTAGGCGAGGTTGGCTTCCACCTCACCGGCAAACGGACTTTCCAGGATGACGAGGCGCATGGCGATTGCTCCTCAGTGCAGGCCGGCCGGACGCGAGCACCAGACGCGCTCGAACCCGACATCCGGACTTCCGACAAAGACGAGCTCGAACCCGGCGGCGCGGAGCGTGGAGGCGATGCGGTCGCGCAGGCCCGGCTCGGGAGAAGCCATGTCGCTGGACCAATCCGTCAGCGGCGCGATGAGGTCGCCGGCCTTGGCGGCGCACTCATCGCTGAAGAACAGCGCGATGGATCGTCCGGTCACGAGATGGGAAAGGCTGCCGAGATCCACGCCGCTGTGCTTGGAGGGGAAGAGATGCACGGACAGCGAGCCCTTGGCCCAGCCGCAGACGGTCCGGCGGCCTTCGGCTGTGGTGAGGCCCAGCAAGGCCAGTTCCCAGCCGGGCACCTGATCCAGATCGGCTGGGCCCGGCATGGATCCAAGCAACTCGCCGAGCGCTTCCGGCGTGATCGCGCGCCAGTACGGAGGCTCGGCGATCAGCGGGAACGGAGATGCTTTAAGATCGGCCATCAGAACGCCTCCTCAGACCAGCCCCCGCCATCGGCCTTCGAGACCTTGCGGAAGGCGATGAAGCGGAACGGGAAGAGGCTGGCAGCGACCTTGATCTTGACCTTGGCGTCGTCGCGCCAGAACCCCTTGGTCTCGTGGAGTTCGAACGTCAGATCGGCGCGAAGTACCGCGAAATCAGGCGTGTAATACGTGTCGTCCGCGAGCCTGAACTTGAGCGCCTCGAACTCGTGCCAGAGCACGGCACCGGCGGCGCGAAGCGACCAGAGATGAGCGTCGTATGCGCTCTCGGTGCCGTTCATCTTGCGCGGCGCGAGTTGGCCGCGGGCGATGACGCCGGTCGGCGCGGGCGAGCGCGTCATCGTGGGCGAGGCCATGGCCGCCACAGATGCAGCTTCGCGAGCGCGATCGGCGTCGGTCGGTGCGCCGACCAGCTTGCGGTAGGCGACAGCCGAAAGGCGCTCGCCGCGGAAGTCGGTGAGGGTTGGCGCGCTCATCGCTCCCCCTTCCGCGTCCACTGCGTGCAGCGGTTCCACGTCAGCGCCGGGATGCCGGCGAACGAGAGCGTGTCCTGGCGCGTGCAGCCCCAGCCACGCGCCTCGGTCGGCTCGACCGGCGGGATCATCCATGCGGCGACGGCGAAGATTGTCACGAGGCAGGCGAAGCTCACGCGCATAGAGCTGCCCTCCACGTCTGCGCCGTGCCCGCGTCGAGCAGGCCATCGGCCTCCGGCACGAGCGAGCGGCCCGCGATGGCGCAGTCAGCGGCTTCCGCCGAGACCGCCTCGCCGGACGGCTCCAAGCCGTAGCGGTTGCCTGCCTTGGTGTGTGTCAGGACGAGGCACTCGCCCCCGCAGCATCGCACGACGAGCGCGGAGGCTTCCGCCTCGACCGACAGCCAGTAGTCCGACAGGCCGTCGAGGAGACCGGCGATGTCGTTCGTGGTCGCCGGATCGGGGAGAGAAGGGGCGAGCGCCGACATGGCTCAGACCATCCCGAGCGCTTGCATGTAGAGCTCGAGGATCGACTCCTGCTCCTGACGCTCGCTGTGGTCCTGCTTGCGGATGCGCAGGATTTCGCGGACCGCCTTCGCGTCGAAGCCCCGGCCCTTCAGTTCGGCGAACACCTCCTTGATGTCGCCCATGATGCCGGCCTTCTCCTCCTCGAGACGCTCCAGGCGCTCGATGAAGGCCTTGAGTTCGCCGGCCGCGACACCGTCCGCGGACGAGACTTCTGAGGATTTTTTTTGCGACGCAGCGGAACCGGCGCTATAACCGCCCTGTTGATGCGTCTGACCGTTTGTGCTTTGCATAGACCTTCCTCCGCTGCTCTGGGACCATCCCGCCGCAGCACTCGTTGAACCTGATCTTCACAAACCGCTCGGTTCCAGCTTTCCAGGCAGGGGAACCGGGCGGTTTCTGTTTGCGCTGGCCGGTTCCCTCGGTTTCGGGGCGCGCACCGCGCAGCCGCCGCTTCCTCAGGGTCAAGCCGAAAATCGATCTCCCTGGACGATCCGTCGGGTTGGGTGGCGTAGAAGACCGATGCGGTGCGGTCTTCTGTCGTTAGTCGTTCGCTGACCGCGTTCTGTTGGCACTCTACGGGCGTTCACGGTCTGGACGTTGTCCAAGTCGTGATTTACCTAAGGTGGACACAAGCAACGCATGGAGCGTTCATGCCCACATCTTCTGTTTTAGGCTACGCGGTCGACAGGGCTCGGGCCGAGTTCGACGCCGCGACTTGCGATAGGGCATTCGGGGGAATGGATTTCCAGCATCGGGGGTCCGCCTCGTACCCCCGATCCCGCAGGGCCTCCTTGAGGGGCCAGTAGGTCGAGGACGGAAACTCGCCCGAGTAGGCCCGGCGGTTCGATTGCCGCCAGTTGTGGACGCGGGAGCGTCGACACCCCAGAAGCCGAGCCACAGCGCTCGTTCCCCCGAGGGCATCTATGACCGCGTCAGTCGTTTTGAGCGCCAGCATCCCTAACCAATGTCCAATAAAGCTGGACGAGTCAAGGGGGTCATATGCTTTGACAGACGGAAGGCGGCGCCTGCGTCATAATACCGGCATGCCGAAGTCGCCGATGACCACCACCGCTGACGAACTGAACGCGACCGGGGAGCGCTTGCGCCTCCTGCGCGAGATCCACGGCATGCATCAGGCGGAATGGGCGCGCCACATTGGCGTGACCCGACAATCGTGGAACAATTACGAGATGGGGGCGGCTCGCATCAGCATCGACGCGGCCATGATCCTACTGAGAAAATTCGGCGTATCGCTCGACTGGATCTACAACGGCGAGGAGGCGATGCTCCCGAAGAAGATCGCTGATCCACTCAAGCACCTGATGGAAGTCGAGAAACTGCGCAAGACGGCGCAGTCCGACCAAGGTAGCGCCTAGTTTTCAGGCCCGACGAGCTTGAGCTTGGGTCGAGGGCCCTCGACCGTCTCGGGGTTCAGATGGCCGTCGAGGATGTGGACCGCGTACATGAGAACCTTCCGCGCGTCGGCATAATCGCTCGGGCACACGTGCACCAATTCCATCGCACGACGGCGCAACGCCAGCTCGTGCTTCACGTGATCCGCACCGCCCTTCTCTCGGCCCATCGCCAACCTCTCACCGCCCGAATGAGAACGTAACAGGAACATCTCCGTTTCACCAACCAAAAGTAGCGAACTCCACAAGATACTCCAGGCAGAAGCGTATACAATGTGACATCCAGGGTTCCATGTCGCTCGACCGATGCGGCGTGCGCATCAAATGATCGATAGGTGGACAAGGCTGCGCGGACGGTGTCCAATAAATTTGGCCCTATCACTTGTGATGTCCAAATTTATTGGCTAAATGCAACGGTGCAGGCGCGCCGCTGTCTCTGACGGTTCCAATGTAGGAACCGCAGGTATCGGGCGCTCGTTCACCGAGGCCTGATCAATGCACGTCGAGGCAATCTCCAATGCTCCGTGGTGGCGTGCGCTCACCCCGGATGAGCTGGCGCACTACGGCGACGTCCGCGCGACCGAAGCCACTCCGACGCCGGGCATCGGCTGGCAGCCGGCCGCATTCCGAGGCATCATCCCGGGATGCGGTCCGACCCTGATCCATGGTTGGGTCAAACCTCCGTTTGCACTTCACCAAGCCATCACCGACGCGCTGATCTTCGGCCAGATCACGCACCTTCCGACCGGCAACACCGTCGGGACATTCTGGTCCGTGCCGGAAGCGGCCTTCGCTGCGGCGGTGCTCGCTCCGATCACGGACTGGTCCGCGCTCACGCTTGAGGGCGCCCCGGCGCTCGTGGATCCAGTGGTCGATGCCATCGAGAGCGTCGGCTTCAGCTATCAGCCGGTCAAGCTCGGCACCTTCACGATCCCGGTCTGGCGGCGCGGGACGCTCAACTGATGGGCGGCCGCTGCTGGGACGAGGCGTCGGATGCCGTCATCCGCGAGCATTACCAAGGCCGGGGCGCTCGGTGGTGCGCTGATCGACTCCCCGGCCGCACGCTTGGAGCGGTGCGATACCGGGCGAAGGCGCTGGGCCGCATCCAGCGCGGCGTAAATACCCCGATCCCGACGACGCCGATCATCGATGCCATGATCTGTGCGGCCTACCGCGGGGAGCGCCCGAAGGGTTGGCGGAACACTCTCGCGCGTCGCACGGGTCGCTCCTGCACCTGGGTGAGCACGCGGGCCATCGAACTCGGTCTGACGACGGCGCGCGATGTCCACCCCTGGTCGCAGGAGGAGCTTGATTACGCGAACGCGAACGCCGCCACGACGGCGACCATCCTCGCCAAGCGCATGCGCCGCAAGGGCTGGCACCGCACGGCCAGCGCGATCGCGCGCAAGCGCGTCCAGGGGGGCATCCTGTCCGTTCTTCGAACCGTGCAGGACGAGGATCCGGACAGGTTCAACGCCGAGCAGCTCGCCGCCTGCTTCGGTGTCTCGGCGAACTCGCTCGTCTACTGGATCCGGCACGGCTGGCTGATCGCCGACACGATCCGCTCCTGCAAGGGGACGGGCTCTCTCGTCACCTACGTGATCCGCGCCCAGGACGTCGCCGCCTTCGCGCTGGCGAACCCGACGCGGGTCTCGTTCACGAAGCTGGAGCCGAACAAGGTCTGGTTCCTGGACCTGATCGCGCGTTTCCCGAAGTTGCCCAGTCGCGAAGACGGCACGCTGCAGCGCAGGATCCGCTCCGTCGCCGCGGCACGTCCCGAACTCTCCGAGGCCGAGATCGCCTCGGTCGTGGCCACCGGCATCGACGTGGTTCGCGCCGCCCTGCGCCGGCGCCAGACTTCGCTCGACGTACATCGCGAGGCCGCGTGATGATGACGATCCTCACATCTGCCCCGTCCGTGTGCCGCAACATGGTGAGCGCGCGCGACTTCAATGACGCGGGCGCACTGCGGGCCCACTACGCCGCCGTGCATGCGCGGATCTGGAATGCTCGGCCGCCCGAAGTTGCGACGGCTGAGCCGCTCTCGGTATCGGCTCCGCTTCAACCGGCCGATGCGCCCCTAGAGATCATCCCCGCTGCGCCGGACGCGTCCGAGACCGCCCGCGGCGAGATGCCGAGCGATGTCATCCGGCGCATCGCGCGCGACTACGGCCTGACATCGGACGACCTGTGCGGGCACAGTCGCGCTCACCACGTCATCCACGCGCGCCGCGCAGCTATCGCGGCTCTTCTGGAAGCCCGCCCGAGCGCCTCGCTCACGCAGATCGGGCAGTGGATCAACAAGAACCACTCCACCGTGCTGCACGCCCTGCGGGCGATGGGCCTCGCCACCGAGGGCAGCTTCGATCGGCCTCGCAGCGTCGCTCCGGGCGACATCCCGGTCGAGCCGGCTCCGCGCGTCCCCACGCCCCGCTCGGTCATCGTCGAGATCGCACGAAGCCACGGCTTCCTCCTGCGCGAGGTTCTCGGCTGGGGCCGAGCTCCCGAGCTCGAGCAGGCGCGACAAGAGGCGATCGGCGCGGTCTGCGACGCCTTCCCGGAGATGACCACGACGGCGGTCGCTGCCCTGTTCGGGCGCGAGCGCTCCACCGTCCTTCACGCCCGCAGACGGCTCGCGCAGAGGCGAGCCGCATCCCAGTCCTCCCAGGAGAGCCAGCCGTGACGCCCGCCCCCGCCTCCCACGTCGCTGCGGCTCCAGCCGCCCCGCTCATCAAGATCAAGCCGCATGACGAGCGCGTGCCCGTCTCGTTCTCCCCGACGATCCGTCGGATGGCGCACATCCTCTACGCCGCCAAGGGGCCGGTCTCTGTTCAGGTCATCGCCGACAACGCTGCGATTGAGCCGAACAACGTGATGTCGTTCATTTCGAGCGTGCGCACGGCGATCGGCGGAACCGGGGCGACCATCGCGGTCTCGACGGTAGACGATACCCGGTGCTACCGCCTGCATGTCCCGAACCGCGCTGCCTTCGAGCGGCTGGTCGGCCCTGCGCCCGAGGGCGTCATCGCCGACGATGTCGCGTTCCATGGCTTCACGGGGCAGAAGGCGGTCGTCCTGCGCGCGCTGGTCGAGGCTGACGGCGCCTACATCAGCCTCGGCAGCCTGATGGTCACGGTCTACGGCCGGGAGACGGCGCGCGCGCGCGACAAGATCGTCGGGATCATCCGGCTGATCCGCCAGAACCTCCTCGTGCGCGAGGATCCGGGCGCGATCCTCGCACGCGGGACCGGGCTGCAGGCAGCCTTCGCGTGGGCGCCGCAGCGTGATGCCCGCACGGCGACGGATACCGGTCCGGTCAAGCGCCTTGAAGGCGTCACGCTCCCGGCCATTGGCTGCGAAACCTGGCGCTTTCACCCGTCGACCGGGTCTCGTCCGAGCGCCCACGTCGTGCGCCTTCGCGGCGAGGACCAGGACCGCGTCCTCACAGATGCCGAACTGGCGATGCGCCCGGAACTCTCGGCGCTGTCCGCGCCGCACGGGACGTGGCCGCCGGCCCGGGACGAAGATCGGGAGGCGGCATGAGCCCGACCGATCCGAAATGGCGTCGCCGCTTCCTTGATCTCGCGGGCGAGGTCGCGGGCTGGAGCAAGGACACCACCCAGGTCGGGTGCGTGATCGTCTCGCCGGACGGGCTCGTGATTTCAACCGGCTACAACGGCATCCCGCGTGGCGTCCGGGATCTCGCCGAGCGCATGCAGCGGCCAGCGAAGTATTTCTGGACGGTCCACGGAGAGGAGGCGGCCATCGCCAACGCGGCGCGGCACGGATCCAAGACGAGCGGCGCCACGCTGTACTGCACGCACGCGCCGTGCAGCCGCTGCGCACGCCAGATCATCAACGCCGGCATCGTCGAGGTCGTCTGCGACGATGGCCGCACGGCGATGCCGGCGGACGAATTCGCCACGGCTGGGCTGATGTTCCTTGAGGCTGGCGTACGCGTCATGCGTCACCATGGATCCGGAGATTGGAGCATCGAGAACATCTCACCGCCGCAGGACGACGTCGCGGCTTGAGCAGCCCACCCGCCGACCATCGGCGCCAACGCAGAGAGGACACGACGATGAATACCGAACACCCCCACACCAACGTCGAGCTCGCCGCCGGGATCGTCAGCGCCTACGTGAGCAACAATTCGATTGCCGCGACAGACCTGCCGGGGCTGCTCAACGGCATCCATGCGGCCCTGCGCTGTCTCGACGGGGGTCTCGGTGCTCCGGCGACCGAGAGCATCAAGCGGCCGACGCCCGCCCAGATCCGCAAGTCGATCCGCCCCGACGGGCTGGTCAGCTTCATCGACGGGAAGTCGTACAAGACGCTGAAGCGTCACCTGACCAAGCACGGTCTTGATGCCCGAGGCTACCGCGAGCGCTACGGCCTGCCAGAGGACTACCCCGTGGTGGCGGCCGCGTACTCCGAGCAGCGCTCCTCGCTGGCCAAGGCGATCGGTCTGGGTGTTCCAGGTGCGGCGGCATCCGGAGCGCGGAACCGGGCGGGGTCGAAGCAGGCGGCGTGAACGAACCACGCGTCCGCGGCAGCGGTGACACCGACGCCGTGGACGTGGAGCGCATGGGAAGGAGCAAGCGTGAGCGAGATCAGCACAGACCTGGAGAACCGGGCACGGCCCGACATCGTCGCAGAAGTCGACGAGTTCGGCGCCCGTCTGATCATCCGCCAGGGTGAGAGCAGCGCGGTGGCGCGGCCGACGCCGGAGGGCGCTCTGGATCTCGCGACGTGGCTCCGGGACTGGGCACTCAAGGCGATCGAGCAGTCTTCTTCCCAATGTTGAGGATCGCTCACGGCGGCCAGACCGTTCTGCCCGCGTCGTGCTATCTTGGCCGGCGCGCGCAGTCCCGTCCCGAGCCTATGCCGATCCGGCCCGAGCATCGCTTTTTCTATCCGATCGACTGGCCGCAGCTCTCGGCCGTGATCCGGTTTGGGCGCGCCAAGGGGCGATGCGAGGGCTGCGGCCGACCGCACATGCGCCAGATCGTGCATCTCGGCGACGGGCGCTGGTTCGATGGCGACGTCGCCGCGTGGCGGAACGGCAGCGGCTTCCTGTGCGAGGAAGCCCCGAGCTATGGCGAGATCGCCAAGCGCGGGCGGGTCACCCGCGTGGTTCTCGCGACAGCCCATCGCAACCACGACACCAGCGATAACCGCCCGGCCAACCTCGCCGCGTGGTGCCAGCGCTGCCACATGCTCCACGACCGCGCCGAACACCTGCGCCGCCGCGCGCTCACCTATCGCCGCCGGCGGTCCCTCGGCGACCTGTTCCTGGGTGCCTATCCGCGAGCCTGAACGACGGCGCCACACGGACAGGCTTGGCCGAAGGGTCGGAAATCCGCCCCATCGGCGCGCAGAATGTTCGGCGCGCCGAAACCTCGCAGCTTTGAACAACCGGGAGTTTGGCCCGTGCAGACGATCGCGGTCATCAGCCAGAAGGGCGGCTCGGGTAAGAGCACGCTCGGCATGCACCTCGCCGTCAGCGCGGAACAGGCGGGGCTACGCGCAGCGATCCTCGACACCGATCCGCAGTCGAGTGCACACAAGTGGTTCGAACGTAGGGAAGCGCCCGCGCCGGTCGTTCATCGCGAGACGGACGGCGACATGCTCGCCAAGCTCGCCGCCCGCGCGCGAAGCGGAGGCATCGACTTCCTCCTGATCGACACGCCGGGCAAGGCGGAAGGGCTGGCGCTTGCGGCGGCCGAACTCGCCGATCTGATCCTCATCCCGACGCGGCCGACGCAGCTCGATCTTGAGACGCTCGGCACGGTGAAGCGCATCGCTCGCTTGGCTGAGCGCATGGACCGCGCGGTGGTCGTGCTGAGCCAGTGCCCGCCGGCGAGCCGCAGAACCAGCGATGGTGGCCACTCTGCGGTGACAGCGCAGGGGCTGGAGATCAGCCCGGTCCGCATCCACCAGCGCGCGGACTTCGCCTACGCGATCAGCGCCGGTCTGACCGCTCCGGAGCACGAGCCAAACGGCAAGGCCTCGGCGGAGGCCGGCGCACTGTTCTCCTGGGTGCGCGAGCGCCTGGCCCGCAACCTGTCGGAGTAGACCCGCTATGGCCAAGAAGCCCGCCTCCGTGTTCGCCCCGCAGCCCGACGAAGATGTCGAGGGCAGCCACGCTCCGGCGCCGGTCGCAGTCCCGCGCTCCCGCCGCGCCGCCGGCGAGAAGCCGCCCTACAAGGTCGGCATGCGCACGATCACCGCGATCGTGCCCGAGGCCGCGCAACGTCAGTTCAAGGTCATGGCCGCCGAGCAGGGCAAGACGGTGCAGGACTACATGAGCGAGATCCTCAACCGCGAGTTCGCTCGACACGGCCGTCCCCAAATCGCCTGAGGCCCGAAAAACGTCGATCTGCGAGCGCCAGAGCTGTTGTCATTCGTCCAATAAACTTGTACGTTGTCAGGACTGGAGAGCGCCTGCCGAATGCGGGCGCCGAGCCGAAGGCCCGACATCGTGGACGACATCATCCTGGATCGGATCCCCGACGGGATCGACCCGCGCAAACCCATACCCGTAGGCGTCAAGCTCAAGGCCGTTCTTCTGCAGTTCGGTCTTGATCCGGCGGATGTACAATACGATCACCGACCACCTCTCTGGGAACGGAAGTGGAATGTCACCACAGGTGACACGGTGCCGCCCGCAAATAGTCCCGAGCATATCCAAGCGCTCACGCGGAAGGCGCACGACGTCGTCACGAACGGGCGTGGCGGCGAGAAACGCATCACTTCGGCCGGCAGTGACACGCATACTCGCGCGCATCTCAAGCGGCTTGAGGACGAGCGCTCCGCGTACCGTTCGGCCCTTCTCCGAAAAGAGACCGGTGAGCCGAAGCCAGAGCGTCGCCTGACCAAGCGTGGGCACCGGCCCCTGCGCGGCGGCGGCAAGCTCGGCACGCGCCCCATGCGGTCGCAAGGGAGCCGGCCATGAGCGGCGCAATCGCCATTGAAGCCCGCGCCGCCCAGCGTGCCGCCACCGAGGCGCTTGAGGAAGCCGTGCGCCGCGAGGCCGCTGCTCTGCAGGTGGCGGCATGAGCGCTCTGATCCGCAAGGAGAGCGTCGACGAGCTGTGCGCTCACCGGGCGCGCGCCATCGCCCTGTACGAGGTCGCCGTTCAGCGGCTCGGCGAGGCCATGGAGGCGCACGAGCGCGCCTGCCAGATGGGCGGGCGGGCGACGCTGCCGTTCCTCGGCACCGACAGCAACGACCGATGGAGCAAGCTCCCCGAGTTCATCGGGAAGATCCAGACCCGAATGGATCGCGACATCTGGCGCGGCATCGTCGTCGGTACGCCGATCGGCTCGCTGATGGATGCCCAGGAGCGGAAGGCATTTGAGCAGAGCCTCGACAAGGATCCGCCGCCGGCCACTGCCGAGAACGTGCGGGCGACCCTGGAGCGGCTGATCGGCGAGAGCGACACGATTTTCCGCCGCGGGCTCGTGAACGCCTTCAAGGCCCTGGATCGCGAGTACGCCAGCAACGACGGCTTCAAGCTCGGTGAGCGGATCGTGCTCACCTGGGGGATCTACTGGGACAAGAACATGAACTGGTTCTCGCTCCACGAGCGGCGGACCAGCGAACTGCTCGACGTCGACCGGGTGATGCACGTCCTCGACGGCAAGCCCGCGCCCAGCCGGATGCAAGGGCTGATCTCCGCGATCGACCTCATGTGCTACCGGCACGAGCGCGCAGGGGAGACGATCGCCGAGACGCCCTACTGGCGCGTCCGCATCTTCAAGAACGGCAACATCCACCTGTGGCCGCTGCGGCGTGACCTGCTCGACCGTGCGAACCGGATCATCGCCGAGCACTTCGGCATGGTCGTGCCGGCCAGGCGTGAGGCCCGCCAAGCACAGCCGAACTATCAGGCGAAGCCGGGGCAGACGTTCGCTGCCGACTTCTTTCCGACGCCCGCCGATCTCGCCGCGCGTGTGGTCGCAGAAGCCGGGATCGAGCCGCATCATCGCGTTCTCGAGCCGAGCGCCGGGAAGGGCGCGCTGGCCGAGCCGATCTATCAGATCGTCGGGGGTGCAAACCTCGTGTGCTACGAGGCCGATGCCGAGCGCGCCGCGGCCTGCGCGGAGTGGCAGTTCGACGTCCGCTGCCGCGACTTCCTCGCCGAGGATCCGGCGCCGATCTACGACCGCGTCGTGATGAACCCGCCGTTCTCGAAGCGGCAGGACGTCCGACATGTGCTCCACGCCTTGCGGTTCCTGAAGCCCGGCGGCCGCCTCGTCGCCATCGTCTCGGGCAGCGTTCCGACGCGCGCGGACACCCTGACAGCGCATCTTCGGCACGTCGTCGAGCGCCAGGGCGGCACCATCGAGCGACTGCCGGCCGGCTCGTTCAAGGCTTCCGGCACGGACGTGAATGCCTGCCTGATCGTGGTCGAGGCCGCGGCATGAGCCAGCACCTCGCCCTTGGGCTCCTCATCCCCTTCGCTGGCCGCCTCGGCGTCAAGCTCATCAGCCTCTGGCTCGACATCCGTCGCGCTGTTGCTGCCGCTCTCCCCGATAGCGATGCCCTGGCCGCCGGGAAGGCGGGTGAGGACGAGAATGGGAGGGCAGCGTGAGCGAGAAGCCAACGCACGGCCGCCGCGTCTTCGTCTCGTTCAGCGGCGGCGAAAGCTCTGCCCTCATGGCGGAGAAGGTGAAGGCGTCGCTCAAGCCGGGCGACGAGCTTGTCACGCTGTTCGCCAACACGGGCCAGGAGGACGAGCGCACGCTGGTGTTCGTGGATCGCTGCGACCGAGAGTTCGGCCTGGGTGTCGTCTGGCTTGAGGCAGTCGTCCACCCCGAGAACCGCGTTGCAACCACGCATAGGGTCGTCACCTTCGACACGGCCACGCGAGACGACAGCCTTTTCGAGGCGATGATCCGCAAGTTCGGGATCCCGAACCAGAACTTCCCTCACTGCACTCGCGAATTGAAGCTGCGCCCGATGGCGAGCTATCTCGCCTCGATCGGTTGGGCGGCCGGCACCTACACGACTGCCATCGGCCTCCGAGCCGACGAGAAGGACCGCCGCGACCCGAACGCGAAAGCCAAGGGGTACGCCTACCCACTCGATCAGCTCGGCATCCGCAAGCGCGACGTGCACGCGGCATCCGACGCGCGCGCCTTCCGGCTCGGCATGCGCGAGCACGAGGGCAACTGCAAATGGTGCTGGAAGAAGAGCCTCCGAAAGCACCTGACGCTCATCACTGAGCGTCCAGCCATCTACGACGTGCCGCGCCGGTTCGAGCAGGCCTATCCCGATGCCGGAGCGGGCGAAGGTGGCCGAAGGTTCTTCCGGGGCGGCCGGTCGACCGACGATCTCTTCGCGATGGCCGCTCATCCGTTCGAGCCCTTCGTGGATCAGCGCGGCAAAGGCCAGCAGGAGTTCGCATTCGACGAGCCCTTCGATCCGGAACTGGATCTGGGGCCTTCCTGTGGCGAGTCCTGCGAGCCCTACGGCGACGAGCGCTCCCCCGATGATCTGGAGGACGCCGCGTGACCAGCCGCACCGAACCCACCTTCACGGTCACGATCTACCTCGCGGGCGACCTCGCGACGGCTCGACAGGTCTGCCGCGAGTTCTGCATGTCGGGGCTCTGCGTCACGGTCGAGCCAACCGAGTTCATCTACACGGGCGGCGCCGAGGCTGGCGTGCGCGTCGGGCTGCTGAACTACCCGCGCTTCCCGACTGAGCCGGATGTGATCCTCGGCAAGGCGGTCGCGCTCGCGAACCGGCTGCGGGAGCGGCTGTGTCAGCACTCCTGGCTGATCGTCACGCCGACCGAAACGATCTGGGACAGCACGCGGGAGGCCGCATGACCCCCCCCTCCACCGCCTTCTGGCTCACCGTCGCCATGGTCGGCGGCACCGCGCTCACTGCGGTGACCTGTCGCCTGGATCCCCTCGTCCGCTCAGCAGGCTCAAGGCGGACTTGGCTGCGCTGCCTCATTCGATCTTCCCGCCCGATAGGAGACTGAGATGACGCTAAACGTCCCGAACCTCGACAAGCTCATCGCGCATCTGGAGGCGCAGCCGCCGGAGCGGTTCAATATGAAAAGCTACTTCACTCGCGATGCACGCGCACTGGAATATGTCGAGAATAGATCTGACTTGCATGCGTGTGGAACTGCGGCGTGCATCGCCGGCCACATCTTCCTCATGAACTCTAATATGTACGCTATCGGGCGCGAGGCTGCTGAATGGCTCGGCCTCGGCTTGCACGACCGCATAAAGCTGTTTGAGCCAGAGGGGTTCAGGTCCGCCGAGCGTTGGCCCCTCATCCGAGCCATCGCCACCCTCAAGCGCCTCCGCGACCACTACCTCGCCACGGGCGAGATCGTCGTGGACTGGGGCAGCGAGCCGGGTGCTGGCGAGCCCTGGGCCGCTCCGCAGGCGATCGAACTGACGCCGCCGGCTCTTCCTGCCGAGATCACCCGGCTGCTCGAGCCTCAAGGCGTTCGGCACGGTGGAGGCGTGGGCGTATGACGATGTTCACCGTCTACATCGACCGAGACGAGAACCGGAAGGTGACCGTGCAGGCCGCCACCGCGGCTCATGCCCGGGAGTACGCCACGGGCCGATACGGCAAAGTCACCAAGATCAAGGCCGGCGGTGGGGGGACCCCGCTGCGGCTGACACCGACACTCCTGGCAGCCCTTCGGCTCCGCTCCGAGGGCATCGGCATCCAGAAAAAGAAGGCCCGAAAACTCCTCGCTCTGGGGCTCATCAACTTCGTCGGGAAGCTCACCGACGAGGGTCGCGCCGCTCTCGCAACCTCGGAGATCTGACGCCATGTCTGACCTCACATCCCCCCTCGGCGGCGACGATCTCGCGAAGGCCCTGCGCGACGCCTACGGGCGGGGAGCGCATCACATCGTCCAGGGCGCCAGCGAGGAGCCCGAGACGAACGAGCAGTGGCAGGCAAAGCGTGACGCCTGGATCGCCCAGTACATGGCGCGGCTGCCGGCGGCTGAGCCGATCGCTGCCGCTTTCGAGCCGCGGGTCGGAGATGATGTCGGGCAGAAGGCTTGGGGCGATTTGAGCCCGCAGGAGACCGTAAGGCGCGTGCGCTGCATGGCGGATGACGCCGCGGCCGGCACTGCCATTGAGGCATGGCGCGATGCGTGTGACGCCATACTCAAGCGCCTCGGGGTCGCATCCGCCCCATCCCCTGAAGCAGGAGCGGGTGGGGATCTGGGGGAACTGGTCAAGAGGGCGCGCCTCGCCGCGATCTCAGAGCACACGCTCTACGGCAACGATGCCGGGAGCCTGTACGATGATATGGCCGATGCCATTGTCGACCTGATGTCCAGCCGCTCCGGCAAGCTCGTCGCCTCTACAGTATCAGAGGAAGAGACGAAGGGCGCGGATCCCTACCTCACGGAGGCCACGGAAGCGCTCGTCGCCCGGCTTGAAGCCGAACTCGGCGTGAAGGGCGTCAACTCCGTCTTCCGGCGGGCGCTGGCCATCGCGAAGGAAGCCTCAGCAGACGCTAAGCTGCCCAAGGGTCTCGTCGGCGTCGTCAGCGGTGATGTGATCCGCGAGATCGACGATCAGACGCCCAAGTCCTCACCCGACCAGACCCCAGTCGATCCTCAGATGACGGTGGAGGAGGCGCAGGACTGGTTGGACAGCTTTGATACCCAGCCTGGGTTGGTCGCTGCGGACTACCGGCGCCGGTGCAAAAGCACAACCATGGCGCCCGAAGTCAGAGACACGCTCCTCAAGCAAGCGGCTCGCATCGAGCTCGCCCTCCGCACCCTTCAGGCTGGCGGGGAGGTGCGCAATGGGTGAACCGGCAGAAGGTGTCCGGCCTCCCGGCGAAACGGCGTGGCTCGCATATGGGTCTGTTTTCGGCAGCAAGGTCGCTGACTGGGACGACCTTGACATAGCCGACAAGCTGAGATGGGCCATGCTCGAAAGCTCTATCGTCGAGAATTATTTGGCGCAGAGCAATCCAAAGCCTCGGAAATCATCGGAGGCTCGTCTATGACCCCAGCCCCCGATACCGGCCGGACGGCCGAGGAGATCAGGCTGAAGGAGCAGATCGCCTACACGATGGCGATGCGAACGGCCCTCAGACCGTCATTGGTCGAAGGCCTCGCAGAGTGGCAGCGCGTTGGGTACTCCTCGCCCGAGCAGGATGCGCGAGCCAACGCCTGGAAGTGGTACGGCGCTGCCGACGCCCTCCTCGCCGGCCCGCTCGCTTCGATCCTCGCCGAGATCGCCCAACTCCGCTCCCGTCTCCTCCAGGCTGAGAAGGGCGCCAAGGCTTGGAAGCGTGTCGCCGTCATCGCGGCGATCCCGCTTGAGGCCATGCGGATGGCCGGCTCCTACCGAGCGCTGGCACCGACGACGCAGACCTGCGTGGACGAAGCTGTCGTCACGATCCGGATGGCTATTGCCGGTCACAGCCTGCCGCCGGACGGCGATCTCGATGCTGGCTTGGCGCCTGCCCGCGCCGCCCTCAACCCGAACCAGGAGGCTGGCGATGCCGACGTTCTCTGATCAGGATTGCATCATGGCCATTGCCGAGGGCGAGGTCGTTGGCGTCGGTCCGATAGACGATGCCGCCCGCATGCTCGTCGAAAACCCGCATGTGACCGAGATCGTTCGCATGCCTCTCAAGGCTGCCGGCCGGTTCTTTCTTGAGCCCTGGCCCGGCCGGGAAGCTGCGCTCGCTCTCTTGTCGCAGGAGCCTGGCGATGCGTGACGCCTTCCGCCGCCGCCTGCTCGGCACGACGTTGCCGGTCTCGTTGGATCGGCCGCTGGCCCTGAACACGTGCACGGCCTCCACCAAGCCGGCACCGACGGGCGCTGAGATCATGGACGCCTGCCAGAAGCTGCTGGACGAGGTGGCGCCCGGCGGCACTCGCCCGCGCTGGCTCGGCGGCGGATCCGGCCTTCGGATCGAAGTCGACCCAGCCATGCCCAACGGCTGGTTCGGCCTGCGCCAGCCCGACGAAGCGATGGCCTACGCCGGCCCGCTGCCGATCTCGTCGTTCGGGATCTTCTACCGCGGCGGCGATGTCGTGCGCCTCTCGCCGAGCAATGCCGCCGCTCTCGCCGCCAAGGCCGCCCCTCTCCCAGACACCCGATCAGAGAACACAGGAGGACGAGATGGGCGCTGAGCGCTCGCCGGCATATCCGCTGGGCTCGTGGCCGCTGGAGATGCGCGCCGAAACCGCGGCCGCCTACTGCCAAGAGCCGGACCTCGCGTCCTTTCTGGAAAAGGTCGATCAAGGCATCTATTCGAGACCGGTCGGCGACGACCCGCCCAAGTGGCATCGCGAAAAGCTTGAGGCTGATTGCGTCAAGCAATACCTCGCCGGACGCAGGACGCACGCCACCATCCACGGCATGATCTATGTCGTCGGGTTCGATAAGTACGTGAAGATCGGCTTCACAGAGTCGAGTGACGCAAAAGGCAGGATCGCAGAGGTCCAAGCCGGGCTACCCGCGAAGCTGACCGTCTACATGACGTTCCCAGGCACCATCGCCGACGAGCGCGAACTGCACGAGCGGTTCAAGGCTTGGCGCCTCCGGGGCGAGTGGTTCCGCTACGAAGGCGAAGTCTCGTATTGGCTTAGGGGGCTGGGCGAATGACCGAGTCCGACCTCCTCACTGCCGACGAGGCCGCACGGCTGCTCCGGATCGGCCGGCGCACTTTTGATGGACACGTGCGCCGCGGCGACATCCATTACATCGCCGTAGGCCTGGGCGAACACCGCACCCGAAAGCGCTTTGACCCTGCCGACATCGACCGGTTCCGGGAGAACCAGCGGAGAGCTGAATGTCCGTCTTCAAGCGTCCCGGCGCGGAAACGTACTCCTATGACTTCCAGGTTGGAGGTCGTCGATTTTCGGGCTCAACTGGAGCGACTACGCGCCGAGAAGCGGAGCGGGTCGAGGAGCGCGAGCGGCAATCGGCCCTAGCCGAGGTCAAGAAGGCGAAGAAGGCCGAGCGGGAGCCTATGACGTTTGAGGTGGCCGCCTCGCTTTACTGGACACAGGTCGGCGAGCATCACCGCGGCGGCGGGAACATGAACACCGCGTGGTCGCTCGCCTGGCTCAGGGACCACATCGGAGCGAAGCGGCGCTTGATCGACATCGACGACGCCCTCGTGGCGAAGCTCGTCGCTATCCGTCGCGGCGAGCCGGTCCGGTCCGGCCAGAACCGCAAGCGGAAGGCCAAGCCCAAGATTAAGGTGCCGCCGAAGCTCGTCGCGCCGGCCACCGTCAACCGCAGCGTGACCGAACCGCTTCGCAAAATCCTCAATCGGGCCAAGCGCGTCTGGAAAGAGCCGGTCGCCGAGATCTCTTGGCGTGACCACTTCCTGCGCGAACCCAAGGAGCGGATCCGCGAGTTGAAGGCCGAGGAGGAGGCCCGGCTGTTCGACACGCTGCGCCCCGACTACCATGCCGTGATCCGCTTCGCGCTGCTCACTGGCCTGCGGCTGGGCGAGGTTTGGCAACTGCGCTGGGACGACATCGATTGGGGCGGCCGGCAGGTCACGGTTTTCGGGAAGGGCGCCAAGATCGCGACCATCCCTTTGCCTCCGGATGCAAGGGACCTGCTCTGGTCGTTGCGCGGCGATCACCCCGAGGCGGTCTTCACCTATGTGGTGGCGCGCAATCGCCAGGGTCGCGTGCGCGGCGAGCGCCTACCGATGACGCGGTCCGGACTGCAGACCGCATTCCGCCGAGCGATGCCGGGCGCTCAGATCGACAACTTCCGCTTCCACGACAACCGACACACCGCAGCGACCCGGATCCTGCGGGCGACCGGCAACCTGCGCGCGGTTCAGCGGCTGCTCCGGCACGAGAACATCGCCACGACGACCAAGTACGCGCATGTGACGGATGACGACGTGATGGCCGCGATGCAGCTCGCCGCGGACCGCGCGAAAGCGGCTCAAAACGCGATCGCGACATCAAATCCCACAGAAAATCCCACGGAGGGAGGGACGGACGCTAAAACGTCAAAGGGCTGAGTGGCTTGTGAGGATGGACTATCATCCCCCCAGACTAGTGCGCTAACCGGGCTGCGCTACACTCCGACGCCGCTAGGGCTCGCGGCTCTTAGCCTCCGCGCCGCGCCCGCGCAAGCCCTTCGGCGCGCGCGGGCCGCGCGGATGTGCTGGCTCTCGCGGGTCAGGCCCGCTACGGGGAGGCCTCGCCCCCGCGATTGCCAGAGGATCATGACGGACCGACCGATCGCCTTCGATCTCACGCGCCTCGTCACGCGGCTGCGCCACGCGAGCCCGTCGGGCATCGACCGCGTCGACCTCGCCTACGCGCGCGCCTATCTCGGCCGGGCGGAGACGGGCGTCGGCGTCGTCTCCACGGCGTTCGGACCGCGCATCCTCGACCGCGCGCAGGCGCTGGAGATCGTCGAGGCCGTGGCGGCCGGCTGGGTCGAGGACCGGGACGCCGCGTCGGACCCGGTCTACCGGCGGCTCGCGTCCCGCTGCGGCGATCCCGCCGCCGCGCCGGCGCCCGGCGCCGCACCGCAGGCCGGGTCCGCCGACCGGCGGCGGATCCAGGCGCGCAAGACCGTCGACATCGCGCTGCGCGGCCGGTCGGTCGCGATCCTGCCCCGGGACGCGCTCTACCTGCACACCTCGCACCTGCGCCTCGACGACCCGCGGCGGTTCGACTGGCTCTATACCCGGCGGGACGTGCGGGCGGCGTTCTTCGTCCACGACCTCATCCCGATCACCCACCCGGAATACGGCCGGTCCGGTGAGGCTGACCGGCACCGGGCGCGCCTGCGCACGATCGGGCGGCACGCCTCCGCCATCCTGGTGAACTCGGAGGATACCGGCCGGCGCACCCTCGCGCATCTCGCCGCCGAGGGGTTCGGGCGGCCGCCGGTGGCCGTGGGCCATCTCGGGGTCGAGGCCGCCTTCGGCCACGCCGGGCCCCGCTTCACCCCCGACCGGCCGACCTTCCTGGTCTGCGGCACCATCGAGTCGCGCAAGAACCACCTGCTGCTGTTCCAGATCTGGCGGCTCCTGGCCGAGCGCCACGGGGCGGTGGCGCCCCGGCTCGTCGTGGTCGGGCGCCGGGGCTGGGAGGCGGAGAGCGCCATCGACATGCTGGAGCGCTGCCCCGGCGTGCGCGCCCACGTCATCGAGGCCTCGGGATTGTCGACCCACGGTCTGGCGGCGCTGATGCGCAGCTGCACCGCCCTGCTGATGCCGTCTTTCACCGAGGGCTACGGCATCCCCGTGGTCGAGGCCGCGGCCTCGGGGCTGCCGGTGATCGCCTCTGACATCTCCGTCCACCGCGAGATCGCCGACGGCTTCGCGCTGTTCCGCGATCCCCTGGACGGTCCGGGCTGGATCGAGGCGATCGAGGCGCTCGCGCGGCCCGACGGGTCGCTCCGCGCCGAACTGGCCGGCCGTCTGGCCGGGTACCGGCCGCCGGACTGGCCCGCGCATTTCGCGGCCGTGGCGCCGACCCTCGCGGCGCTCTGACGGAGACCGCCGATCCGCGCCGGGCCAGGCATCCTCGGCTGCCCGCCCGCGGGCGACGGTCGCGGGACGACGACGCACGTTGCGCCGCCGGGGTCTGACGAATAAGGAAAAGCGTCAGTCAGCCAGCCTGGCCGAGAGCGGGCGGAACGGAGATCCTGCCGATGCGGGTGGTCGACCTCGATCGCGAGACGGTCAAGCAGGGGCTCGATGACGGCTCGATGCTGATCATCGACGTCCGTGAGCCGCACGAGTATGAGGCCGGGCACATCCCCGGCGCCGTCTCGCACCCGCTCTCCGGCTTCGACCCACAGGCGGTCGCGGCCCTCGTAGCCGAGGACGGCCGGCGGGCGGTGTTCTCGTGCGCCTCGGGCGTCCGCTCGGTCCACGCGCTCATGGCGGCGCAGAATGCCGGGCTCGACCTCGTCGAACACTACAAGGGCGGTTTCAAGGACTGGTACAGCGCGGGCGAAACGATCGCCTAATCTGCCGTTTCAATCCGGCTCGCGGGACCGTGATGTGCGTTCGCGCACAAGCAACACCGTCGACCGCGGGTTACGGCGCACCCGCGGCGGAACAATCGTCAAGCTCGGCGCGACCGGACGGTCGGCCAACGGACAGCAGGACCCGATGCGCAGCCGGCTTCCCAGCCTACTCACCGTCTTGTCAGGCCTGATCGCGGCTCTCGCGGCAGGCCCCCTCGCGACTCCGGCCCGCGCGCAGGCGCCGGGCGGCCCGCCGCCCAAGGTCACCGTGGCCAAGCCCGTGGTGCGCCAGATCGTCGAGCAGGATCAGTATACCGGCCGCTTCGACGCGATCGATTACGTCGAGGTCCGCGCCCGCGTCACCGGCTACCTCGAGAAGATCAACTTCGTCGACGGCCAGACGGTGAAGAAGGGCGACGTCCTGTTCGTGATCGACAGGCGCCCCTATAAGGCGGCGCTGGAGCAGGCCCAGGCGGCCCTGGCCTCCGCCAAGGCGCGCCAGTCCTTCTCGCAGACGGACCTGGAGCGCGCGCAGACCCTGTCCCGCAGCGGCAATATCTCCGAGCAGGTCACCGACCAGCGCCGGCAGGCCTCGCAGACCGCCCAGGCCGACGTCGACAGCGCCCAGGCCGCTCTCAACAACGCCCAGCTGAACTACGACTTCAGCGAGGTGAAGGCGCCGATCAACGGCCGCATCAGCCGCCGCCTGGTGACCGAGGGCAACATCGTCAGCGCCGACCAGACCATGCTGACGACGATCGTGTCCCTCGACCCGATCTATTTCAGCTACACCGTCGATGAGAAGTCGTTCCTCAAGTACCAGAACAGCCTCGGCATCGGCATGGGCCAGACCCAGCAGGGTAAGGGCGTGCCGATCCTGATCGCTCTGTCGGGGGAAGCGAAGCCCACCCGCAAGGGCACGCTCGACTTCGTCGACAACCGCGTCGACAACGCCACCGGCACGATCCTGCTGCGCGCGACCGTCCCGAACCCCGACATGTTCATCAAGCCCGGCCTGTTCGGCATCGTCTCGATGCCGGCGACCAAGCCGTTCCAGGGCATCCTGCTGCCCGACGAGGCGGTGTCCGCCAACCAGGACAAGCGCATCGTCTACATCGTCGGACCCGAGAACGTGATCCAGCAGAAGGACGTCGTGCTCGGGCCGAAGGTCGACGGCTACCGGGTGATCCAGTCGGGGCTGAAGGGCGACGAGACCGTGGTGGTCAACGGCCTGTCCCGCGTCCGTCCGGGCGCGAAGGTCACCCCCGAGACGATCGAGCTGCCGCCGAGCAAGACCTGAGCCCGCGCGGCTCGACACGAACGCCTTCGTGCGCGCCGCGCGGCGCGCCCCGCACCGACGACGCAGGGCCCCGTCCGGGAGACCGGCGGGCCTCAGAGGTTTGACCGATGCGTTTCGCCCACTTCTTCGTCGACAGACCGATCTTCGCGTCCGTCACGTCGATCGTCTTCCTGATCCTCGGCTTCGTGGCCTACGAGAGCCTGCCGGTCTCGCAGTACCCCGAGATCGTGCCGCCGACCGTGACGGTGCGCGCCTCCTATCCGGGCGCCAACGCCGAGACCGTGGCCGCCACGATCGCGACGCCGATCGAGCAGGAGGTCAACGGCGTCGACAACATGCTCTACATGACGTCGTTGTCGACCAACGACGGCAACATGCTGCTGACCGTGACCTTCAAGGTCGGCACCAACCTCGATATCGCGAACGTGCTGGTGCAGAACCGGCTGTCGGTGGCGCAGCCGCGCCTGCCGCCGGACGTGCGCAACCTCGGCGTCACGGTCCGCAAGGCCTCGCCCGACCTGATGCTGGTCGTGCACCTGCTCTCCCCGAACAAGACCTACGACCAGAACTACCTCGCCAACTACATCTACCTGAACATCCGCGACGAGCTGCTGCGCCTCGACGGCGTCGGCGACATCACGATCTTCGGCGGTAACGAGTACGCCGAGCGTGTCTGGGTCGACCCCAACAAGCTCGCCGCCTACGGCCTCTCGGTGACCGACGTCACGACCGCCCTGCAGGAGCAGAACGTCCAGGTGGCCGCCGGCCAGCTGAACGGTCCGCCGGCCGCCAAGGGCGAGGCGTTCCAGCTCGTCGTGCAGTCGCAGGCGCGGTTCAAGACGCCGGAGCAGTTCGCCGAGGTGATCATCAAGGCGCAGGACGGGCGCCTCGTCCGGGTCAAGGACATCGCCCGCGTCGAGATGGGCCAGAAGGACTACACGACCAACTCGTTCCTTAACGACACGCCCGCGGTGGGCATCGGCGCCTTCCAGCGGCCGGGCACCAACGCGCTCGACGCGGCGGCGTCGGTCAAGAAGGTGATGGAGGAGGTCAAGAAGAACTTCCCGCCGGACGTCGAGTACCGCATCGCCTACAACCCGACGGAGTTCATCGAGGAATCGATCCACGAGGTCTACAAGACCCTGTTCGAGGCGGTCGGCCTCGTGGTCATCGTGGTGCTGGTGTTCCTCCAGAGCTGGCGGACCGCCCTGATCCCGGTCATCGCGATCCCGGTCTCGCTGATCGGCACCTTCGCGGCGATGGCGGCCTTCGGCTTCTCGCTGAACAACCTGACCCTGTTCGGGCTCGTTCTCGCCATCGGCATCGTGGTCGACGACGCCATCGTGGTGGTGGAGAACGTCGAGCGCAACATGGCCGAGGGCCTGTCGCCGGGCGACGCCGCCCACAAGACCATGGACGAGGTCGGCGGCGCGGTCATCGCCATCGCGCTGGTGCTCGCTGCGGTATTCGTGCCGACAGCGTTCATCCCGGGCATCTCGGGCCAGTTCTACAAGCAGTTCGCGCTCACCATCGCGGCCTCGACCCTGATCTCGGCCTTCAACTCGCTGACCCTGTCGCCGGCGCTCTGCAAGCTGCTGCTGGTGCCCCACCACGCCCGCAAGGAGCCGAAGTTCTTCCTGACCCGGTTCGTGAACTGGCTGGCGAACGGCTTCAACCGCGCCTTCGACGCCACGTCGAACGCCTACGGCCGGACGATCCGGGTGCTCACCGGCGGGATCGTGGGCTTGGGCGTGATGCTGCTGGTCTACGCCGCGGTGATCGCTGGCACGCTCCACCTCGCGCAGACGACCCCTACGGGCTTCATCCCGGACCAGGATCAGGGCTACCTGATCGGCGTCGTCCAGCTCCCGTCCGGCTCCTCCCTCGACCGCACCACGGAGGTGTGCCTGCGTGCCGCCAAGCAGGCCCGGACGGTCGACGGCGTGGCCAACGCGGTGATCATCGCGGGCTTCGACGGCGCGACCTTCACCAACACGACCAATGCCGGCGTGATGTTCCTGACCCTCAAGGGGGCGAAGGAGCGCGCGGAAGTGGGTCGGAGCGCGGCCGTCATCACCGGCGACGTGCTGAAGGCGACCTCGGACATCCAGGAGGCGCGGGTCATCGTCATCCCGCCCCCGCCCGTGCGCGGTCTCGGCAACGGCGGCGGCTTCAAGATGCAGATCGAGAGCCGCCAGTCCTCGGATATCGGCCCGCTCATGGCCGCCGCCGGCGAGGTGATCGCCCAGGCGAACCAGAGCGCGGACGTGCAGCGCGTCTTCACGACCTTCGACAACTCGACGCCGCAGCTCTTCCTCGACATCGACCGCACCATCGCGCGGATGCTGAACGTGCCGCTGGCCAACGTGTTCTCGTCGGTCCAGGCGGATCTCGGCGGCACCTACGTCAACGACTTCAACACCCTGGGCCGCATCTACCAGGTGCGCCTGCAGGGCGACGCGGCGTTCCGCACGTCGGTGCAGGACATCTCGCAGATCAAGGTGCGCTCCTCCACCGGCGCCCTGGTGCCGATGGGCACCCTCGCCTCGGTGCGGGACGTGACCGGTCCGCAGATCGTGCAGCGGTTCAACCTGTACTACTCGGTCCCGGTGCAGGGCGTGGCCAAGCCCGGCGTCTCCACCGGACAGGCGCTCACCGCCATGGAGGAGATCGCCAAGAAGGCGCTGCCCGACGGCTACTCGTACGACTGGACCGAGATCGCCTACCAGCAGAAGGCGGCGAGCGGCACGGCCGGCGCGGTCTTCGCCCTCGGCGTGCTTCTGGTCTTCCTCGTGCTCGCCGCGCAGTACGAATCCTGGGCGCTGCCGCTCGCGATCCTGCTGGTGGTGCCGACCGGCGTGCTCGCCGCGCTCGCGGGCGTGCAGTTCCGGGGGCAGGACAACAACATCCTGACCCAGATCGGCCTGATCGTGCTCATCGGCCTCGCGGCGAAGAACGCGATCCTGATCGTCGAGTTCGCACACGACATCGAGCAGCGGGAGCATCGCGGCCCGGTCGAGGCGGCGGTCGAGGCCTGCCGTCTCCGCCTGCGCCCGATCCTGATGACCGCCTTCGCGTTCATCCTCGGCACCCTGCCGCTGGTCGTGGCGACCGGCCCCGGCGCCGAGATGCGCCAGGCGCTCGGCACCGCGGTGTTCTTCGGTATGATCGGCGCGACCTTCTTCGGCCTGTTCCTGACCCCGGTCTTCTACGTGGTGATCCGCCACTTCTCGATCTGGCTGGGCCGATTCCGGAAGAAGCACACGCACGGCGATCCCGGCGGCGCCGCCCCGGCCCACGGCTGACGGCACACGCCCCCCGGGTCGCGGAACGATGGAAGCCGCGCCGGATCCGCGAGGATCGGGCGCGGCTTCCGCGCGACGGGCGGGGGCGCCCGGTGTAGAGGCTCGCGGCATGCACGCCCTCGGTCGCCTGATTCTCGGGGCCTTCGCCCTCCTGCTCGCGGTCCCCGCGGGCCTCGCGGTCCTGGTGCTGGCGCTGCTCGTCGACCCGGCCGCGCAGGCCTGGCTGTCCGGCGGGGCGCTCGCTGGACTCGACATGGCCCTGTCGGACCTCTCGGCCGGGCTGCCGCCGGAGGGTCTCGCCCTGCTCCTCGCCGGCCTCGCCAAGGCGCTGTTCGCGCTGCTGTTCGTGCCCCCGGCCGTGATCGGCCTCGGTGGTGAGATCCTCGGGCGCCGCGGCCTGCTGTGGTACGGCGCCGGCTGCGGGCTGCTCACCGCCGCCCTCCCCTGGCTGACGCGCGGCGCGCTCCGGTCCGGCGGCGCCCGCGACGCCGCCCTCCTCGCGGGCGAGGCGCGCCTGACGCTGATCCTGTTCGCGGTCGGTGCCAGCGCCGGCCTGGTCTACTGGCTGGTCGCCGGGCGCGGCGCGGGGCTCCTCCGGGACGGGCATCGCCCCGAGGGGACCTGACGCCGCCCGGCACGTCGCCCTTGGCCGCGGACACGCGGGCGCGCTACAGGGGAGCCGCCACGACACGGTTCCCGATGCTCGCCCTCCGCTCTCTCGCCTTCAACGTCTGCTTCTACGCCGTCACGACGGTCCTGGCCTTCGCCGGCCTGCCCATGCTGGTCTCCGGCCGGTCGGTGCTGCGGCTTGCCCGCGCCTGGGGGCGGATCACCCTGTGGCTCCTGCGGGTCGTCGCGGGAACGCGGGTCGAGTTCCGCGGGCTGGAGAACATCCCGGCCGGCCCCCTGCTGGTGGCGGCCAAGCACCAGTCGGCCCTGGAGACGCTGGCCCTCTGCACGGTGCTGCCGAACTTCGCCTACATCCTGAAGAAGGAGCTGCTGCTCATCCCGCTCATCGGCTGGTACCTGTCGCGCAGCGGCATGGTGGCGATCGACCGGTCGAAGGGCAGCCGGGCCATGAGCCTGATGAACGCCGCCGCCGGCGCGGCGATCCGGGACGGCCGCCAGCTCATCATCTTCCCCGAGGGCACCCGGCGTCCGGTCGGGGCGCCGCCCGCCTACAAGCAGGGGCTCTCGCACCTCTACACCGCCCTGAACGTGCCCTGCCTGCCCGTGGCGCTGAACACCGGCCTGTTCTGGTCGCGCAACAGCCTCGTGCGCCGGCCGGGCCGGGCGGTGATCGAGTTCCTGCCGCCCATCCCGCCGGGCCTTCCCCGCCAGGAGTTCCAGGCGCTGGCCCAGGAGCGGCTCGAGACGGCCTCGAACGCCCTCGTCGAGGGCGGCCTCCAGGGCCTCGCGGCCGAGGGGCACGCCGTGCCGGCCGACGAGGCGCCGGCCGCTGCAGACGCCCGACGCTGAGCCGTTCGCGAGCGCGGTTTTCCGCGTCGGACCGGCGCCCGGCGGCTTGTGGATAACGGGCATCGTCGCCACATCTCGCTCTAGGAACGTCGCCCTTGACGCCTGTGGATATCGCGCGTTAGGTTAGAACAAATGGCGAACAGAAGAGCCCTGTCCTGGTCGGCCGCGCTCCGCGACCTGAAGGACGATCGCACCCGGAGGCAGGATGTGCGTGAAGAACGCCTCAAGACGACCGCGGGTCTGCGCGGCTCCCCCGCGCTCCCGCTCTCGGCCTGGCGCGGCCGCTCCGGCCGGCGCTACGTGGTCGGTGTCCACCCGGCTGGCGGCTTCGACCTCGACGAGATGGCGCAGGCCGTGGTGATCGCCGTCCGCCGGGACAACGCCGGCATCGCCGAGATGGTCTCGGTGGCGAGTTCCAGCGAGAGCCCGCGCGACCACCTGCGCCGGACCTGGCTCGACCGTGTCCGCCGCCGGGGCGCCACCGAGATGCACGTCCACCGCCTCGCCGAGAACGAGGCCGAGCGGACGGCGATCGTCGAGGATCTGCAGGTCGACACCGTCGAGCCGGCGCAGGTCTGACCGGGAATGCGCCGCGCGCGGACGGATCGCGTCCGCGGCGGTCGACCCGTGGCGGTGCTGCCCCAGTTTCGCCCCTTGCGTGGCCACAAGCCGGGGCCACGATGTCCCCGCGGGGACGGGTCGGGGAGCGGAACGCATGGTGCAGGATCGGACGCGGCCGGAGGGTGCCGCTGAGACAGCTCCGGTACGGGGCGCGCGGCGATCCCGGCGGGGGCTGTTCCTGCCCTACATCCTGCTCGCCCTCGTGGTCGTGGGCTGGTCGGCCGGCTGGCTCTGGATGCGGGAGCGCGCGGCCAGCGAGATCGACGGCTGGATCGCCCGCGAGGCGACCGCCGGACGCACCTGGACCTGCGCGGACCGATCCCTCGGCGGCTACCCGTTCCGCCTGGAGCTGCGCTGCAGCGCCGTGACCCTCGAGCGCGCCGACGGGCGCTTCCGGCTCGGGCCGAGCACGGCGGTGGCGCAGATCTACCAGCCCCGCCTGGTCGTCTTCGAGAGCGCGGGCCCGTTCCACGTCGAGCAGGGCCTGCTGACCGGCGACGCGTCCTGGACCGCGCTCCAGGGCAGCTTCCACGGCGCCGCTGGGGGCTTCAGCCGCGCGTCCCTGGTCGTCGACAAGCCCGACATCACCGTGAAGGGCGCCGAGCCCGGCCCAATCGCGGTCTCGGGGCGGCACCTCGAGCTGCATGCTCGGCCGAGCCCGGGCCGCTTCGACTCCGACGGCGCCGTGGATGTCAGCCTGCGCCTGAACCAGGCGGCGGTTCCGCAGCTCGACGCGGTCACCGGAACGCAGGATCCGGCCGACCTCGCCCTGGACGCGACCCTGACGCAGGCGACCGTGCTGCGCACCGGGACGGTGGCGCGCGAGCTGGAGCGCTGGCGTCAGGCGGGTGGCGCCCTGGACCTGACGGCGCTGTCGCTGGCCAAGGGGGCGCAGCGCGTCCAGGCGAAGGGCACGCTCGCCCTCGACGCCGCCCACCGGCCCGCCGGGCAGATCGACCTGCGGGCGGCCGGCGTCGACGCGCTGGTCGGCAGCATCGTCGGCCAGCGCTTCGGCTCGGACCGGGGCGCCCTGGTGGGCCAGCTGGTCGGCGGGCTCCTGGGGCTGGCCCAGCGCCCCGGCCCCGACGCGCCGGCCGACGGCACGCCGCTGAAGGCGCTTCCGCCGCTGCGGCTCGTCGACGGCAAGCTCGTCTTCAGCGGCTTCCAGATCCCGAACGTCTACGTGCCGGCCCTGTACTAGGCGAGCGGCCCTGCCGGCCGGCACTGCCGGGTGGGCGGTGCGGGCGCGACCGGTATGACCGCTCGGCGCGCCGCGGGCCTGCTCGTCGGCGCGGGATCGGCTATAGGAGGCCGATGGCCTCCTCCCCGTCCCAGACCCGCGTGAAAATCTGCGGGCTCAGCACCGAAGCGACCCTGACCGCCGCTCTGGAGGCCGGGGCGGACTGGATCGGCCTCGTGTACTTCCCCCGCAGTCCCCGGCACGTGACGCTGGCGGAGGCCGCCGCGCTGTCCGCTCTGGCCCGTGGCCGGGCCGAGCGGGTCATCCTGCTCGTCGATCCGGACGACGCGCTTCTCGCCGCGTCCGTCGAGGCGGTGGATCCGGATCTGGTCCAGCTTCACGGCCGGGAGAGCCCGGAGCGCGTCGCGGCGATCCGTGCCCGGACAGGACGGCCGGTGATGAAGGCGCTCGGCATCGCGACGTCGGCGGATCTCGCGGCCCTGCCGGCCTACGCGGCGGTCGCCGACCGGATCCTGCTGGACGCCAAGGCGCCGCCGGACGCCGCCCTGCCGGGCGGCAACGGCCGGCGCTTCGATTGGGAGATCCTGCGCGGCGCCGCGCTCCCGCCCGGGACCATGCTGTCGGGCGGACTGGATGCCGGAAACGTGGCCGACGCCCTCGCCCGCACGGGGATCGGCGCCGTCGACGTCTCGTCGGGGGTCGAGACGGCGCCCGGGGTGAAGGATCCGGCGAAGATCGCGGCCTTCGTGGCGGCCGCGCGCGGCCGGCGCTGAGGGGGCCGCCTCAGCGCGGGGCCGGCAGGGCCGTCCGGCCGGTATTCGGGACCGTGTAGACGCCCGAGGTCTCGGTCTCCGGCGCGTAGGCCCGCAGGCGGGTCGCCTCGCGCTCGTGCCGGACGGCCTCGCGGCGGTGATAGCGCGCCCGCGCGCGGGTCTTGCCCTGGCCGAGCCACGTGAAGATGCCGCCCACCACGATGCCCAGGGCAACCGCGCCGAACAGGATCGCGTAGAGCGGGAGATCGACGCTGAAGACCGGCGCGTCCACGTTGAACGGATCGAAGGAGAGCCGCACCGGCGCGCGATTGGCCACCGCCAGGAGGATCACCAGGGCGGCGATCGGCAGCAGCACGAGGCTCTTCAGGAAACGGATCATCGCGCTCACAGGTCCTTCCTACTCGGCGGCCGAGGCATTCTCGCCGATCCCGGCGGCGTTCAGGCGCTGGCGCATCTCCTTGCCGGTCTTGAACACGGGGATCGCCTTCTCGGACACGGCAACGGCGGCACCCGTGCGCGGGTTGCGTCCCCGGCGCGCCTCCCGGCGCTTGACCGAGAAGGCGCCGAAGCCGCGCAACTCGACCCGGTCGCCGCGGGCCAGCGCGTCGGAAATGGTGTCGAGGATCGCGTTGACCAGGATCTCCACGTCGCGCTGGTAGAGATGCGGGTTCTGCTCGGCGATCTTGAGGACGAGCTCCGACTTGATCATGGCGTGGGATCTTCTCGCGGGATCGGGGCGGGCTGCGCGGCGGCGGTCGTTCAGGGTTCCGGGTGCCAGAGGGCGAGCATCCCGCCCCGGGCGGCCTCGGCCTCGGCGCCGACGGACCGCAGCCGCGCCGCGAGGCCTTCCAGGCCGAGGAGGTCGGCGCCGATCCCGGCGGCCGACCACAGGGAGAACCGGCTCTCCGAGGCGGGCTTCCAGTCCTTGATCGGCAGGTTCGTCTGGACGCCGCGGGCGCTCTCCAGCCACGCCACCGCCTGCCGCTCGCCGCCGAGCTCGTCGACGAGCTTCAGCGGCACGCTCTGGCGCCCGCTGAACACCCGGCCGTCGGAGACGGTACTGAGCTGAGCGGGATCCATGCCGCGGCGCTCCGCGACGAGGCCCTTGAACCACGCGTAGGTGTCGCCGACCACGGAGGCCAGCGCGGCGCGCGCCTCCGGCGAGGTCGGGGTGAAGCCCGAGGGCTCGGCCTTGAGCGGCGACGACTTCACCGACTCGACCTTGACGCCGACCTTGTCCAGCAGGCCCGAGAAGTCGGGGTACTGGAACAGCACGCCGATCGAGCCGACCAGGCTGGTCTCGCGCGCGACGATGTGATCGGCCGCGATCGCGGTGATGTAGGCGCCGGACGCGGCGGTGCCGTCCACGAAGGCCACGATCGGCTTCTTGGCGGCGAGCGCTCGGAGGTTGCGGAAGATCTCCTCCGAGCCCGTAGTCGTGCCGCCCGGCGAGTTGATCGAGACGATCACGCCCTTCACGGCGTCCGAATCGCCGACCCGCTTCATCAGCTTGGCGGTGGCCTCGCTCCCGGCGATGAAGCCCGAGACGGAGATGCGGGCGATCTGGGGCTGCACCGCGAAGGCGCCGTCCGCGCCCGTCCGCACCCGGTACCCGAGGGCCCCGACCGCCACGATGAGGCCGCCGACGCCGAGCACGCGCCAGAGGGACAACCTGCGGCGCAGGCGCCGCCGGTCAATCAGCAGTTCGGCATCGGCTGCCATGCTGTCGCTTCCCCTAAAGCACCCCGACCGGCCCCTCGACGGGGTGCGGGAGCCGTACCCCCGCGCCGGGCAAGTCCTTGGTTTCCTTCGGCTCGCTCCGTCCGAGCCGTGCGAGGCCGGTGTTCTAGAGCATTTTCCGCGGGCGTGGATACGGGGCGCGCGAAGAAAATGACGGGGCGGCCCGTCGCTGTCGCGTCGGGCGGCACGACCGGACCGGCCGCGCGCTCCTGGCAACCTTGGATTGCCGGCGCCCAAAGAAAAACCCGCCCGGGACCGGGGTCCCGCGCGGGTCTCAACCGTCGGCTCCGCCGCCCGGACAGGCCGGGCGGCGGAGCCAGTGTCTCACTCGTCGTCGGAGCGCTTCTTGTTGAAGGCGGCGCCGAGGATGTCGCCGAGGGAGGCACCCGAATCGGCAGAGCCGAACTGGGCCATGGCCTCCTTCTCCTCGGCGACCTCGAGGGCCTTGATCGAGACCTGCACGCGGCGGGCCTTCCGGTCGAACTGGACCACGCGGGCGTCGAACTTCTCGCCGGTGGCGAAGCGCTCGGGGCGCTGGTCGCCGCGGTCGCGGGCGAGTTCGGCCCGGCGGATGAAGGTCTGCATGTCGGTGTCGACGATCTTCACCTCGACGCCGGCATCCTTCACCTCGACCACCTCG